>NZ_JBTKVX010000011.1:0-146516 GCF_054457175.1 Flavobacterium hauense | reverse complement strand
CAGGTAGGCAGGTGATAAGAAGTTTGTATACTCTTCCCTTGTTTCTGCACCGTTTTCATCCCTGTCGTAGTTATAACCTTTTGTAAATTGCGTCCTGAAGGTAAGAAGCATCGAATATGACCATCTTTCAGTCGCCTTCTTTCCAAGTAATGAGGCAAGTTCAAGGCGGTCATCTGTCTTTTTTGCAAAAGACGAATTTCTGGTTTTCACAATACCATACGAGGCAATCACTTTATTATCCCAAATCCAGTCGCCTTTTTTATAGTTGAAGTCGTAGTTGACACCCAGTGTTCCTGAGATGTTATTCTCACCACCGGCAACCCAGTTGTCAAAAGTAGACTGGTTAAATAATAATGATGCATTGCCGTTAGTATACCATGGCCCAATAGTATCTTTAGGCATCAGTTTCTCGGCATCAGTTTGTGCGTTAACGGTTAAAACTCCCATAACGCATAACAGGAATAGTAGATTTTTCTTCATAATTAATTGCTGTTTACACAAATATAATTAATTATGAAAAAACCTACTACCCTTTTTGTGTAAAAGAAGTTACTTTTTCTTGTATAACGGTACTGATGAGCAAGCCTCGCCAAACATAATGCTTTTGGCTACCGGCATAAGCTTTTGGGTAGCCATTACATAGGCTTCCTGAGGCACAGGTTTATGTGAGCAGCCTTTTATGATCACAGGTTTACCCTCATATTTGCTTACATCAAGCCCATTAAGTATTTCCTGATAGATCTGTATGTTAATATCTTCACTCCTGCCCTGCACTATTTTTTTAGCATAAGGCTGAAGATAGGTAGTTATCAGCATGTATCCCCACGCTGGGACTATAGCATCGGTACTGCAATACAAGGCGACAAATTTACCTGCATATTGTTCCCAATCATGGTTTTTAAGCGCATCGCGGAATTCTTTTTCACGCAATACAAAACCTTCCCACAACCAGCCGGATATATCTATACCAATACGTTCGCCTTCAGGATAATAATCTTCAAGGTCAAATACCTGAAGAACACTATTGGCAACGCGGTTTATTATTTCTTCTTCTTTTTCCATTATTTCAGGTTTAATGTCCGAAGTCGGACGTCCGATGTTCAGACTGTAAACTGTAAACCGTTAACTTAGAACTATATTAAAGCATTCCAAGCTCAAGCTTAGCTTCTTCGCTCATAAGGTCACGGCTCCATGGTGGGTCGAAAGTGATTTCAACCTCAGCAGAGGCTACACCTTCAATCTTCCTGATCTTCTCTTCCACTTCTAACGGAAGGCTTTCTGCCACCGGGCAGTTTGGCGATGTAAGCGTCATTAATATCTTCACTTCGTTATCGGTATTTACCATAACGTCATAAATAAGCCCAAGCTCGTAGATGTCTACCGGAATCTCAGGGTCATATATTGTCTTGAGCATCTTAACTATGTCTTCACCCAGTTGTGCAGTGTCTATTTCGTGTTCCATATTCTTATTTAGCTTTTGGCACTAAAGGCCAATGCATACATTTTTATTTGTTTAATCATCGATACCAAACCATTAGCGCGTGTAGGCGAAAGATGTTCTTTCAGGCCTATCTCGTCAATAAAATGGGTATCAGCTTCAAGTATATCAGCCGGCTTCTGGTTAGAGAACACACGGATGAGTATTGCAATAATACCTTTTGTCAGTATTGCGTCGCTATCGGCAGTAAACACAATGTTGCCATCCTGCTGCTCACCGTGAAGCCATACTTTGCTTTGGCATCCTTTAATAATGTTATCTTCAGTTTTATATTGCTCCTCAACAAGCGGAAGCGAATTGCCCAGGTCAATTACATACTGATAACGTTCTTCCCAGTCATCAAACATTGAGAATTCGTCTATTATCTCGTCCTGTATTTCTTTAATCTTCATTCGTATTATTTTGTCTTCAGGTCAGACATTGCTATCATTTTATTAACCAATGGCGCAATTTCTGACGGTGGGTTGCCGTGGTCAAAAGTCACACTTCGGTATTCTTTACCATCTTTAATTATTTTCAGGTTTGCCATAAGCGCACCGTCAAACTGATGGTTTACCGAAGGCGCCTTGATATCTTTAAGCGTCTCAGGGTTTATTTTCCCGGCAGCAGCTACCAGCTTATCCCAATCACCTTTTGCGATAGGCTTGCTTACTACACTTTTCATATCACGGTCTTTTATGGTAATAATGCTATCCTGCGTTACCACAATTTTCTTGTAAGCGCCACGCGTTGAAGCCTCATATTCAAAAGACTGGCTGTTTACAGCCGATTTTGTATCCGTTACATTATTTGTCACAGTCTTTTTCGATGAGCAGCCCGCTGCAAAAATGATCGTTAGTAGTACTAATGCAATTTTTTTCATTGGTTTTGGTTTTATGTTTTTATCCTAACATTCGCTGCGCTTTAAGCACAGCCTGAACAAGAGCATCTATTTCTTCCTTAGTATTGTAAAACGCAAATGATGCTCTTACGGTACCCGGAATATCAAAAAAATTCATGACCGGCTGCGTGCAGTGATGTCCCGTGCGCACCGCTATGCCCATCTTGTCAACAATCGCACCAATGTCATACGGGTGGATGTTACCTACATTGAACGATATTACCGATGTTTTCTTCGCCGCTGTTCCTACAATTTTCAATCCTTCAATTTCAAGAAGTTTTTCAGTACCGTAGTGCAGCAGTTCTGTTTCATAAGCCGCAATGTTATCAAAGCCTATGGTGTTTAAATAATCAATTGCCGTGCCAAGTACTATACCACCTTCTATGTTGGGCGTACCGGCTTCAAATTTATGTGGCAGGTCGGCATAAGTAGTTTTTTCAAAAGTAACCTCTTTTATCATCTCGCCCCCACCCTGATATGGCGGAAGCTTGTTAAGCCATTCTTCTTTTCCGTATAATATTCCCGAACCTGTAGCGCCACATGTTTTATGCCCCGAAAAAGCATAAAAATCGCAATCAAGTGCCTGAACATCTACTTTTAAGTGCGGAGCCGCTTGTGCACCGTCTATAAATACGGCAGCACCTACGCCATGTGCTTTTTTTATGATATGCTCAATAGGATTGATAGTTCCCAGAGAGTTCGAGATATGATTAACCGCAACCAGTTTTGTCTTTTCGTTAAGTAGCCTTTCAAACTCTTCAATGATAAGTTCGCCATTTTGGTTCATAGGTATTACCTGCAATTTAGCTCCTGTGCGTTCGCAAAGCATTTGCCATGGAACGATGTTGCTGTGATGCTCCATAGCCGATATGATAACCTCATCACCTGCTTTTACAAAAGCCGAAAAACCATTGGCTACCAGGTTAACTCCATGAGTTGTTCCGGCAGTAAACAATACCTCGTGGGCATGTTTGGCATTCATGTGTTTTTGGATGGTATTACGGGATGCTTCATAAGCATCGGTTGCCAGTTGGCTCAGCGTATGCACACCACGATGAATGTTGGCATTTATGGTACCATAATAGCTGCTGATAGCGTCTATTACAACCTGAGGCTTTTGTGAGGTAGCTGCATTATCAAAATAAACCAGCGGTTTGCCGTTTACGGTTTGGGTAAGTATGGGAAAGTCATTCCTGACTGATTGTATATCTAACATTTGGGTATCTCCTGTATTTAATGCTTTCCGCAAAGATTGCAGACAGCGTATAACAAAATTCAATGCAAATTTACGGCTTGTTTTTGTAATAACCGTTTTTTGCTATAACATTTAAGAATGTGGCTATTATTTCAGTTTATCATCACATAATAAGATTGTTATATTGTTAATGTATGAGGATTAAATACCGCAATGTTTAAATAATTTAATTTTTAACCAGTCTAAATTTAACCCTTTTTGCCTTTGACAATACGGATTTATGAAGTAAGTTTGCGCTTTATTTAGATTTAATATAAACAACCAATAGCTTTTCTGATGAGAAAAATCAAACAAATAGTGATGCTTGCCTTTATCCTATCGGCAGCAGTATCATGCAAGAAAGAAGAAAAAACAACTGAAGAAACTACAGTTGCAACCGATTCAGTTGCTCCTGCAAAAACAGAAAAAATCGTTTCGCTTAATGGTGCCGTGACTGAAATCGTTGCTGCCCTTGGCCACGAAAAAGAAATAATTGGAACTGACGTTACCAGCACCTATCCTGAAAGCCTGAAAGCAACAGCTAAAGATCTTGGACATGTTCGTTCAGTATCTATCGAGCAGATCATGGCGCTTCAGCCAACAGTTATCCTTGCTACCGATAAGGATATGAGCCCTGAACTATTAGAAAAAATTAAAAAATCTGGTGTTAAAGCAGAGGTTTTCACACAGGAGTTTACGCCGGAGGGCACAAAAAAACTTATTGCTGATGTGGCAAAAGCACTTAACCATGCTGACTACAAAGCTTTGGAAGAGAAAATTGATACAGACCTTAAGACTGTAAAACCAATTGCTGCTGCTCCAAAAGTGTTATTCATATATGCTCGTGGTGCTAACATGATGATGGTAAGCGGTACAGGAACTCCTGTAGACAAAATAATTCAACTTGCAGGTGCTAAAAATGCGGTTACCGATTTTGCTGACTTCAAACCACTTACTCCTGAAGCACTTGTTAAAGGTAATCCGGATGTTATCCTATTGTTCGATTCAGGACTTGGAAGCCTTGGCGGACCTCAGGGTGTTCTTAAAATTCCAGGAGTTGATAAAACCAATGCAGGTAAAAACAAGAAGATCATTGCCATGGATGGTGCATTGCTTTCAGGCTTTGGCCCACGTTTAGGCGAAGGAGCTGCAAAACTGAACAGCCTGTTACTTGAGAATGCAAAATAAACTTTCGATATATCTTATATGTAGCTTACTACTGCTGGCGGTGCTGGCGGTAGTTTCGCTGTATATGGGGGTTTACGTTTTTGAAAAACATACACCCGTTGAGATTCTCAGCGGTATAATTAATAATGACGGCTCCATTTCAGACAGCGACCGCTTTGTGCTGATGGACCTAAGGCTCCCACGCATTGTAATGGGAATCCTCATCGGCAGTGCTTTGTCAGTATCAGGAACCTGCCTACAGGGCATGTTCCGAAACCCGCTTGCCACACCCGATTTATTGGGTATTACGGCGGGAGCATCGCTTTTTGCAGCCATAACCATAGTGTTGGGATCCTACATAAAGCCTTATGTGCCAGAAGTACTTCATTTTTCGCTGTTAAGCATAATGGCGTTTATTGGCGCATTGCTCACCATGATGACCGTATACCGAATGAGTACTGTGGGCGGAAAAACAAACGTAGTGGTAATGCTGCTTACCGGTGTTGCTATTACAGCCCTTGGCTTTGCCGTTATGGGTTTACTGATTTACACGTCTAAAGAAGAGGAACTTCGTGATCTTACATTCTGGAACCTGGGCAGCCTTGGCGGCGCAACCTGGACAAAAAACGGAATCCTTGCTGTTATAATAGTCATTTGCTACACTTTCCTCATTAACAAAGGAAAAGCACTGAATGCGATGATGCTTGGCGAAAAAGATGCTGAACATTTGGGTATACCGGTAGAACGCATCAAAAAACAGATTGTAATACTTACCGCCCTGATGATAGGCAGCTGTGTTGCTTTTGCAGGTACAATTAGTTTTGTTGGGCTTATAGTGCCTTACATACTACGACTTATATTCCGTTCTAATTACCATATCATATTGCCATTATCGGCAGTATGCGGCAGCATATTACTGCTTACAGCAGATACCATAAGCAGGACTATAGCACCTCCCAGCGAAATACCTATAGGCATACTTACCGCATTTATGGGTGCGCCTATTTTTATAACCATACTGATAAAGAGTAGGAACACAATGTAGAAAGACCATGTTAGAAGCACAAAACATATCATATGCACATCGCAAATTCTCAATACTCGAGGGTATTGATGTTGCGGTTACCAACGGCGAACTGCTTGTAATCGTTGGGCCAAACGGTGCAGGAAAATCGACTCTTCTGAGTCTCCTGGCCAATGAACTTAGCAGCGGTAAAGAGCCTGTGTTTTTCAAGAAGAAAACCTTCCATGAATGGGATGAGAGAGAACTTGCCCACAGCAAAGCCAAATTCTCGCAAAACAACAGCCACGACATTCCGCTAACGGTAAGTAACGTGGTAATGATGGGGCGTTACCCCTACTTCAACTCGGCTCCCCGAAAAATTGATGAAGAAGCTGTTTTAAAGGCTATGCAGGAGACCGATGTGAACCATCTGGCACAAAGGGACTACAATTCGCTTTCGGGCGGGGAAAAACAGCGTGTGCACCTCGCAAGGGTACTCACACAGTTGGATAACGATGTAGACCATACCCTTGTGTTTCTTGATGAACCGCTAAACAATCTTGATGTACTGCACCAGCACCGCATCATGCAAACCATAAAATCATTTACGCAAAAAGGAAATACTGCCATTATGGTACTGCACGACCTTAACCTTGCTGCGCAGTTTGCCGATAAGGTAATGCTGCTTAAAAAAGGAAAGATCGTGAGCCACGATGTTCCACAAAAGGTATTTACCCGCGAAACCATCAGTACGGTATACAATTTTCCGTGTACCATATGCCCAAATCCAGTAAACAATAACCCATTAATAATTTTTGGAACTTAATATATTTATTATGAGTACAACAACAAATTCACTGAAATCGCAGTGGGAGGCAATGAAAGCCGAAAACCCACACATGAGAATAAGAAACGCCGCCGAACAACTGGGTGTTAGCGAAGCAGAGCTTGTAGCTACAAGCATAGGTGATACGGTAACACGTCTTCGCCCTGAATTCGCTGCTATCCTTACTGAGATTGAAAAACTTGGTAAAGTTATGGCACTTACGCGCAATGACGAGTGTGTTCATGAGCGTAAAGGTGTTTATCTTAACCCTGATTTCAGTTCACCATTTGCAAGCGTTTTTGTAGGTGAAGATATCGATCTTCGTATTTTCCTTACGCATTGGGACAAAGCCTATGCAGTTGCAGAAAAAAGCGAGCATGGTGACAGGAAAAGCCTTCAGTTCTTCGGAAAAGACGGCCTTGCCATCCACAAAATATATTTAACACAAGACAGCAACAAAGCTGCATTTGATACCCTTGTTGAGCAGTTCAAATCAGAAAACCAGGCTACAGAGGAAACTACTGTTGAAGTTCCTCTTATCATCGACGAGAAACCGGATTCAGAAATTGATATCGCGGCTTTCCACGAATCATGGTTAAACCTGCCTGATACACACGCTTTCTTTGGTATGCTAAAGAAATTTGGCGTTACAAGAACACAGGCGCTTCGCCTTGCTCCAAATGATCACCTTGCTAAAAAATCAGACAAAGAGGCTGTTGTAAAAATGCTTGAAGGCGCTGCCGAGCAGAAACTGCCTATCATGGTATTCGTAGGTAACAGGGGTAACATACAGATCCACACAGGACTTGTGCGCAAAACAATGTGGCACAATCAGTGGTTCAACGTTATGGATCCTGACTTTAACCTTCACCTTGACACTGATAAGATCGCTCAGGTATGGATAGTGCGCAAGCCTACTGCCGATGGTGAGGTAACAGCTCTTGAGGTTTATAACGAAATGGGCGAGATCATCGTTCAGTTCTTCGGAAAAAGAAAACCGGGCAATCCGGAACTTACAGAGTGGAGAGAACTTGTAGCTTCTCTATAATTCACTATAGGTTATATAGATTCAAATATGACAACCGCCCCTGATAAGGGCGGTTTGTTTTTTAATCAAAATATAGAAACACAAAAGCCGCTCAGTGAGCGGCTTTTGTGTTTTATAAACCATACTTATATCCCCGTAATAACCAGCTCAACGCGGCGGTCATATTCGGTTCCTTTTCCAAGCGGCACGGTATTTCCATATCCTTTATGCGTCATTCTGCTGGCAGGTATTTTTTTCGATACCAAATATTTATATACTGCAAAAGCCCTGTTCTTGGAAAGTTCGCGCTTGCGGGTATCTTTATCGATTGCCTCCTTCTGGAAAGTTGGCGTACAGCAGATATGCCCCTGTATCTCAAATTTGATCGTTTTATACTTAATAAGAAATCGTGCCATCTTATCAAGCTCAGCCTTAGATTTCATGGTAAGCTTGCTGCTTCCGCGCTCAAAGAGGATATTGTCAAGATAAATGTGGTCTCCCACAATTACGTCCTTTTTAAGGGCATTATAAGTCCCTGCTGATAACTTGGGTGGCGGAGCAGGCTTAAAGTTTACCGTAACGTCTACACGGCGGTTCTTAGAGCGTGCTTCAGACACATTATCAATATCTTCTTCAAGCAATATACGTCCCTTACCCTCTATGGTAACAATGATCTTATTTCTGATGCCTCGTCCCAACAGTGTATCCCTTATGGTATTGGCCCTGTTTGTAGAAAGCTTAAAATTATATTCATCTTTACCCCTGTCGTCACAATAGCCGTAGATCTGGATGGTTTCAATACGTGCAGTATCGATCGCTTTGATAAAGGCAACAACATTGTTACCCTGCTTATCATCAAGGTTATACTTATTTACGTCAAAGTAAACCGAATAAACGGTTTCTTCTTGTGACAGGGCAATATTTGTTATTAAAAGCGCGAGTAGTATGTAAAGTGATTTTTTCATCTAATGCTGTGGTTCTTTTGTAGGGCAATCGTCTATCCTCACCATGGTAAAATCTTCAGGCGGGTGAATAACGATAGGAAATTTTTCGACCTTAACAGAACTGCTGTCAAGTCCGAAAGCACGCCCCTCTGAAAGGCTGATCTTTTTAAGGATGAAGTAAATATCAAGGATGATCCTTTCATACCACGGCAAATCATTATCATAAGAAAGGAATTTCTCTATAATCACAAACTTAAAGTCGCCAATTACATTATTACGGTTAAGCGATGCATAACGGCTGGTAATATCAACTTCGCTGCGTTTCACCATGTCGCGAACCACCTGCTTAAACATCAGGTTAATTCTTGGTGCCACACGGAAGCCCAGGTAAAAGTCTACCCTTATAACGTCATCTTTCATGATTTCGCGTACACGATACTCCATTTTGTAAGGCTCATCGACCACATTTACGTGAACAAACCAGTAAATATCGGCACGTTTAGGTCTTTTTTGTAAGATCGAATAAATGATTTTAGATTCAATCTCATCTCCTAATTGTGCATTGGTAAGATATACCAGGTGTGTTGCATATTTAGGGATAGACATATCATTGCTAAGTTCAGAAAGCACCGTTTTATAATTGGCAATTTTGGTAAACTCAGTATACTCGCTTCTAATCCTTTTTGCCGTAAACCATACTGCCATGATCATAGCCAGCAATCCGGCTATACCTAGTGACACATAGCCTCCATGATGGAATTTGCTTATGTTCGCAATAAGGAAAGATATCTCGATGGCAAAATAAACCGATATTACCCCAATGATAAGGAACTTGTTATAACGCTTCATGACCATGTAATAGCCAAGGAGTGTGGTCGTCATTAGCATACACAATACAATGGCAAGCCCGTAGGCCGCTTCCATGTTTCCTGATTCCCTGAAGTGAAGTACGATAAATACACAGCCAAGGAATAATAGCCAGTTAATAGAAGGTATGTATAGCTGACCGCGCAATTCTGTTGGGAATTTTACCGAAACCTTTGGCCAGAAGTTAAGGCGCATAGCCTCTGATATCAATGTGAATGAACCGCTTATCAATGCCTGAGATGCAATTACCGCCGCGGATGTTGCAATAGCAATACCAAACGGAAGAAACCAGTCCGGCATGAGCAGGTAGAACGGGTTAGCCGGATTTGCCGGGTTAGGACTTAATGTAGTTAATGTCTGACCCGCATGCGAAATAAGATAAGCTCCCTGTCCAAAATAGTTTAGTACAAGCATACTTTTTACAAAGCCCCAGCTCACTCGGATGTTATCCCTGCCGCAGTGCCCCATATCGCTGTATAAAGCCTCTGCTCCTGTGGTACACAGGAACACAAACCCAAGCACATAAAAACCTTCGTGGTGAACACTTAGCAGGTGAAACGCATAATATGGATTAAGTGCCTTTAGTACCGAAATATTCTCAAACAAAGGAATAATACCTAATACACCCAGCATACCAAACCATATAAGCATCATAGGCCCAAAGAACTTTCCGATGAACTTACTACCGAAGCGCTGGATAAAAAACAGGACAAATAATATACTTATTACAATAGGCACTGTATCGAGTTCCGGTTGGTAGGTCCTAAGACCTTCTATAGCAGAAGATACTGAAATAGGTGGCGTAATGATACCATCGGCCAACAGGGCACTACCACCAATAATTGCGGGTACGATAAGCCCTTTTTTCTTGAGCCTTTTCACCAGTGTGTAAAGTGAAAAAATACCACCCTCGCCTTTGTTATCGGCTTTAAGTGTGAGGTAAACGTACTTGATAGTTGTTTGTAATGTAAGTGTCCAGAAAATACAGGACAAAGCGCCCAGAACCACTTGTTCTTCAATAGGCTGGGTGCCTATAATTGCTTTCATTACATAGAGAGGGGAAGTTCCTATATCTCCATAAATAATACCCAAGGTAACCAGCAAACCGCCAAGGGTTACCTTGTTGAGTTGTATGTGATTGGTGCTCACGATAAGTTTGAATTAAATAACAAAGGTATGTCTTTTTATACGATCTGATAATGAAGGTGACAATAATTTAACCTCAGAAGAAAAACTTAAGCCTTTACGCCGAATTCTTACAGGTTTTGTCATCGAAAATTCAGGTATCTACAGCAATTACTTTCCCCTTGCCGGACCATTCGCTCCACGAACCTACATACAGTTTCGGCATTGGCAAACCTGCCTGATCCATTGCGAGTATGGTATGGCACGCCGTTACTCCCGAGCCACAATGTATAACAGCATCTTTTGTATTAATCCCCTGAAGCGCCATTTTATATTTGGCTTCGAGTTCTTCGGGAGCCAAAAAGAATCCTTGCTCATCAAGATTGGTCTCATAAGGTATATTAATTGCTCCGGGAATATGTCCCGCAACAGGATCAATAGGTTCTGTTTCGCCTCTATATCGGGCAGCAGCCCTGACATCTATAACCGCACGGTTATTGTCAGCGGCAGCAGCTTCTACCTCGTCAACAAGGGCCATTGGCAATTTCCATCCATTAAAAACATATCTTTCAGCAGGGAGAGGCATTTCAGCCAGGTCACTAAGAGAGAATCCTGCTTTTGCAGCAGCACTCACTCCACCATCCAGCACCTGCACTTTTTCATGGCCTGCCGCTCTTAGCATCCACCAAAAACGTGCCGCAGAAAGCGCGCCATTCTTATCATCATACACAACCACATGGCTGTCCGGCGTTATGCCAAGTCGCCCCAGCACATCACCAAAAACAGCAGCGTCAGGCAACGGATGTCTGCCTCCGTTGGCTGGGTCTTCGGGAACATTGGCCAGATCGGCGTTAAGGTCAACATGTATTGCACCTTTCAAATGCTGCATGGCATAACTCACCATATTACCTGCGTCTATAATGACAATCTCTCTGGTTTTTGCCAGCTCAGTCAATGCTTCGGGTTGGATTATGGGTTTTATCATAACACTAAAATTAAAAATCCCCAAGCCGTATAGCAAGGGGATTATGGTTTTATTTAGATAATATCTTATTGTATTCTGCCGTGTTGGCAAGCAATGTTACTGATTTCTGTATCTCCGGATTGCTTGTTGTATAGTATTTATACAGGCCTTCTTTATACTGGTAACGCTTTATAAGCTCATCGAGTAGCAGTTGTTTTATTTCCTGTTTATGCAGGTTAAGCTCCTTTTCTTCACTTTTTTGCAGCGCGGTAAGCAACGATTGGTACTCTACGGAAATGCTTGCATCAATTTTTTCTTTTTTAGCCATTTCCATCACAGCTTTCAGCGATTTTTCAGTTTCGGTATCAAACTGGAAATTGTCTTTTTTCAGCGATTGTTTAAACGCTTCAAAATCAGCATCGGAAATGGTAGGGATTGCAGTACCTACATTAGGATTTTTATAATAGTATGTTGTTGCATAATTAAATATACCGTCATTTTTAACTAATGCACCGGATATTGAGCTCTGTTTAGCTTCTTCAAGCTCTACATCAGGCAGGATTCCTCCTCCGTCATAAACCGTCCTGCCTTTTTTGGTTTTAAATGCATTATAATTCTTCTTATCGATTCGAATCGCTTTTCCGTCAGCATCCTTATGGGTATAATCCAATGCCTGTATGCCCCGGCCGGAAGGCGTATAATAGCGTGAAATGGTTACTTTTACCTGTGTTCCGTAAGTCAGGTCAAGCGGACGCTGTACCAGGCCTTTTCCAAAACTCCTGCTTCCTACAACAACAGCACGGTCAAGATCCTGAAGTGCACCAGCAACAATTTCTGAAGCAGAAGCACTGCCCCCGTCTACCAATACTACAAGCGGAATTTCGAGATCAACCGGTGGTTTTTGTGTCTTGTATGTATTGTTGTAATTTTCGTTTTTAGATTTTGTGGTCACTATTGTCTCCCCCTGCGGCACAAAAAGGTTACATACATTTACCGCCTCGTTAAGCAAACCTCCGGGGTTGCCCCTAAGGTCAAGGATGATGTTTTTGGCGCCATCCGTTTTAAGCTGTAGTAATGCGGCCTTAGTTTCAGACGAGGCTTTGCCGTTAAACTGGGAAAGCACTATATAACCTGTTTCTTTACCAACCATGGAAAAAAACGGAACCGCTTTGATATCAACTTCGTTAAGTACAATCTGAGCGTTGTAGGTTTTGCCCTGGCGAATATATTTTACATCTACCTTGGTGTTTTTAGAACCCTTGAGCAATTCTCCCGCATCTTCTTTGAACTCGGCAAGGTTTACATCGCCTATCTGGATGATCTCATCGCCGGCTTTTAGCCCAGCCTTATCAGCCGGATAATCTTTATATGGCTCTTTTATGATAAGCTTGCCCTCTTTTCGGGTAATAAGTGCACCGATTCCTGTATACTCACCGGTATTGTTTATCTTGAATTTAGCTACATCCTGCTCGTTAAAGTAAACCGTGTAGGGGTCAAGATCGGTAAGCATGCTCTTTATGGCTTTATCCATAAGCTGACCAGGATTTACCTCATCTACATAGTTATTGTTAACTGTTTTAAACAGCGTGGTAAATATCTCTATCTGTTTGGCAATCTCAAAGAAATCATTCTTAAAGCTCACCCCAACAAATAAAAACGCCGACGCCGCTGCCGGCAGCACATATCTTCTCTTAAACATTTTCAGCATGTTTCTTTTTCTTTAGTTTTTCCTCATATTGAAGAAAGCAATCACGAAAATAAGGATAAAACACCAAATGTAAAGCAAACCGTTAAAGAAACTTGGAATGCATCTGATTTGGGCTATCGCCTGATAACCAAAAACGCTGAATAGTCATGATTTAGTGTAAAAGAAAATTACAATGTCTCCTGGGCTGCAAATTTTTCAAAAAGCAGAATCGTTTTTGTGTTTATTTCCTCAAACGAAAGACGGTCTTTAGTTTGGTAAAAAAACATAAAAGCATAGGGTTTGTCCAGCCTGTCAATAATAATATGCTTATGGTGTCGATAGGTTTCGCGCAGCAAACGCTTGAAGTAATTTCTGTCGTGTGCCCTTTTAAAATGCTTTTTAGAAACTGAAACGCCCATTTTCAACGGAGCACCATCAGTATAAGCTTCGTCAATAGGTACATATACCAAACGAAGCGGGTATTTAGAAACCGACTTGCCCTCGGTAAACATACTGTCTATCGTAGTGCGGCTTTTAAGCTTTTCCTGTTTAGGATATGTATGCGGCCTATTTTGCATGGCGCAAAGGTAATTTAATTGATCGATTATTTTTTAACGGACTATCGCTTATTGGGATTGCAGATGAATGCTAGTGTACTCTTGTGTCCCTGTTTTTACAATTTTCTACAGAAAATTACCCATTTTTTCCACAAATTTCCACACTTTACTCATTCCCAAAATGTTATAAGGAGCGTAAGTACAAAATAATTACACATCACTTGTGTACTGATATACAGTTGTTTAACGGTAAATTTACACAGCCTTACGTTTAATTTTCAGCTTAACGGCATTATACTTGTCTTAAACTAAACACAGAAATTAAATCAAAAAAAATTATATCCACATGAAAAAAGTATTTTTAAGCGCACTACTGCTAACAGGAGTTATGGCAATGGCACAGGAAAAACCGACACAAACAGCTCAACCTGCACAAACAACACAAACAGCTACACCTGCTGCAGAAGTTAAACCTGCCGCTCAGGCACAAACGGCAACTGCTCAGCCTGCACAGAAAGCACCAGCTCAAAAAGCTGAAGCTACTGTAAAAGACGAAAAAGCTGTAGCAAAAAAGGCTGACCCAGCTAAAAAATCAAAATAATTTTTTAGCGCCATTATATAAATGCAGGCTTATTTCGCCTGCGAAAAAACCCCTGACGGAACAGTCAGGGGTTTTTTGTTTAGCACCCAAACGGCGCGTTAGGTGCATTAAATTTGCTGCCGATTAGTATTGGCTTGTTTTCAACACAAAAAAGCCGTGTATAGACCTGAAATTGAAAATCCCGCCAGGTATACACAACCTGACGGGATTCAAATAAAACAAAAACTAAGTTATATCGCTTATTTAAGCAATTTATATTCAAATATTGGATAACCTCTTTCGCCGGCATCATTTTTAAGTGCTCTGAATAATACTTTATAATAATTGCCTTCAGCATCTTTAATAACAAAGAAACGGTCAGTCCTTACGCCCATTGTTGTGTTTGGCCCTGCTTCAGTCCTCCATGCAACAAATCTGTGGTCAAGAGCAGAAGCTGCAAATTTTGAATCATCTATACCTGCTGCTGTAAATGCATTATAAGCAGTTTCGCCGCCATTAGCATCTTCAGACTTTATTTCATAAGCCCTTGTTCCACCTTTTACATTAAGCAATGTATAGTCAGCAAACGGATAAAGAACAAATGTGTCATTGTATGGGTAATAATTTGTGAATGTTGTAAAGTTAAGATCCCATCCTGTTTTTATAGGCTCAACATTAACTTCAGTTTTATTAACCATACTGAAAAAAGTAAAATTATAATCAGGCCTTTTGCTAATAATAACTTCGGTATGAGTAGTAGCATCTATATCGGCATATTGAAGCTTATAGTCATTTCCGCTTCTCAGGATACGTATCTTTTTCCATCCTCTCGCCGCGCCGTCTACATTAGCACTTCCGGAACCTGGAATAATTGTAGAAAGACCAAACCCCATGTTTACAAGGTATACAGCATTGTTAGCGTCATTTGCAGATATTTCAGCGATAGCAGTACCTTCACCGCCGCCAGCACCTGTTAATATTCCATTAGGATTATCCGCATAGCCTAGTGAAGCCTCAACACTGAAATTAACTGATACATTATTATCCGGTTGCTGTACCTCATCAATATTCGTTGTATTAAGCTTTTTAACAGCCATTTTAAGAGATCCGTTAAGTACTACCCTGAAATCAGAACCTGAGTAAAAACCAAGATCCCACGCAGTCCTTTCAACTGCTACAGAAGTACCGCTGCTAAGGTCAACATAAACCTGGTTAGGTTCGTTAGGTCCTCCAACATTAGGCTGCTGAATGCTGCCTTCAACGGGTTTAACACCTGTATTTGGCGTGTTATTGTCTTCACTTGAGCATGATGCAAGAAATGCAAGTGCAACAGATAAGATAAAAATACTCTTTTTCATATCGTGAATTTTTATAATTAGAAATTAAGATTATACATAAGTTTGATAAAATAAGACCTCCCGTAGGCAAGCATAATATTACCGGAAGCTGAGTGGCTTCCGCCCGTTGCAACACCGCTTTTTATAACATCAGTCACATCCAGTAAGTTCCTTGCACCTATGGTAACATCAAAACGGTCTTTAAAGAATGATTTAGAGGCAGATGCATCAAGCCAGTTGCTTCCACCCACTTCTGTAAGTACGAAATCCTCACCAACCCCTTCGTATTGTTTAAAAGGGCCGTTATATTTATAATATGCCGCAAATACAGTTTTCCATGACTCAACTCTGTAAGAAGCATTTGCATTAAGGTTCAGCGTATAAAAATATTTATTATCAGAAACATTAATGCCGTTGTCAATTTGCTGTGATACACCAAGAAGTGTAGCTCCAAGGTTTACAGTAAGGTTTTTATATTGTACCTGGTTAGTTGTAGATATGTTCCACATCTTGTAGGAGTCAACATTCATAGATTTGTACATAGGAGTTCCTTCTTCAGAATACCCGTCAAAAGCAGTGCTTATCCTGTCATCAATATCCATAAAAGATCCTACAAGGTTATTTGAAAGCATAAGACCTGAAGAGAATGAGGTGGTTTTTCGTAAGCTTGCCTCATATGAAGTGCTCGTTTCAGGAATAAGATCCTCATTACCTGTAAAATAATGCCCCGGGAAAATCATTTTGGTATATAGCTCTTCAAATGTTGGTGTCCTGAACGATTTACCTAATGCTCCACGAAGCTCAATACCTTTGTTCAATGAATATCTAAATCCAAAAGATGAAGCGTACTGGTCTTCAAATGCTGACTGTACAGAGTACCTTAAGCCTGGTCGAAGTGAAAACCTCTCTGAAAGGCTTACCTCTGCCGTGGTAAAGAAGTCGTAATTTTCTAAACGTTCCCTGACACCTTTAAAAACCTGTCCGGCCTCCTGAACTATGGTAAAACCATTGTTGTTTGATAATTCATAGCCTACCTGTAGATTTACCCTTTTATCCTTAAAGAAGTTGCTTAACGTACCGGTAGAATACAGTACTTCCATCGACTGGTCAGTTTGTGTAACATTGTTCCTTTCGATATCTTCCTCTATGAAATATCTGAAACTCTCGACATCTCTGGTTTGTTTCTGGTGTGAAAGCGAAACATTATACAAAAGCTGCGAAAACAGTTTCCCGTTAGAATTCAGGTGATGGTAATATCTGTCGGTAAAGTATCGTTTGTCATCTGCTGCACGGTAAGCACCAAATTCGGGGCTAAAACCCGGTTCAACATTATTATTATAATATTCAGTCTCTTCGTCAAGAATTTCAAATCGATAAAAAATCCTGAAATCATTTTTATTATAGCTAATCATTGCATTACCCAACAATTGTTGCTTTGGCAGCCACCTGTAACCCCTAAGGCTGTCTGTAAGAGCATGGCTTTTGCCCTGTCTTTCATCAAGCCAGCCTGCAAAATCACTCCTGTTGGCATTAACGCTTACAAACCAATGATCTGAGATACTGTGTGAAATTTTGAGCGCCTGTATATGTTTTCCTTTATCAAAAAAAGCAAATTCGTTACCAACAGTCTCTTCCTGAAGGGTAGCATTTACTTCCCATTTATACAACGAAGACTTTTTAGTAATTATATTAAGGATTCCACTTACTGCATTTGCGCCATTAGTAACCCCCATAGAGCCCTCAATAATCTCTATCCGCTCTACATCGTTAAGATTAATCTGGCTTACATCAATATTATTTCCAAGGCCTGATTCGTTTACGATAGGCACATTATCTACTAATATTTTAAAGTATAAAGCATTTAGTCCAAACATGGAAACTTTTGAGCTTCCATCACTGCTGTTTGGTTGCAGGGATATATTGATATACTGATTCAACACATCGCTAAGATTATTTGCGGCAAGCTGTTTAATATCCTGTTTGGTAATTATCCTCACATTCTGCAACGATTTTTTAATAGATTGTGGCTCTATCTGCCCTGTAACTACTACTTCATCAAGCCTTGTAGCTTCTGGCTTAATAGTGTCGGTAGTGGTTTCCTGTGCTAATGTAGTGAAGCCTATGAAGGATAATATCGATAAAAACGCTTGTGTTTGCTTGTGCATTACTAACTTAAGTTAGATTAATTCTAAATAATTGCAAAACTAAGGGTAGCATTTTAGATATGCAAATTATTTTTATTAATTCTAAATAAACCAGTATTAAATAAAAAAGCCCCCGCGAACGGAGGCTTGGTATATTTTTAAAGGATTTTAAAGATCAAATCCCATGTTTACCCCTAATTTAGAGGCGATAAGCTTAGTAATCCTGCTTTTGAGTTCAGGTATTCTTATACTCTCAATAACCTCATTACTGAAGGCATACATAAGAAGCGCTTTGGCTTCTTTCTGAGGAATACCACGGCTCTGCATGTAAAACATCGCGTTATCATCAAGCTGTCCAATAGTACAGCCATGAGAACATTTTACGTCATCGGCAAAGATCTCTAACTGCGGCTTGGCATTAATCGTTGCTTTGTCACTCAGCAATATATTATTGTTCTGCTGAAAGGCATCCGTTTTTTGGGCTTCTTTCTCAACATAGATTTTACCGTTGAAAACACCGGTTGAATTGTCGTTAAAGATGCCTTTATAATTCTGGTGACTTTCACAGTTTGGTGTAGCATGCTGTACAAGTGTGAAATGGTCTACCAATTGCTTGTCTCCAATGATGGTAATGCCTTTAAGCGTGCTTTCTATACGCTCTCCCTGATGGTAAAAATTCAGGTTATTACGTGTTATGTTACCTCCAAAAGAGAAAGTATGGACTGACGCGTTACTATTTGCTTTCTGAGCGATATAAGTATTATCTACCAGGTTAGCGCTCTGCAGGTCATTCTGAATTTTGTAATAATCAACAACAGCTCTTTCCTGAACGAATATTTCAGTAACCGAGTTCGTCAGTACAGGATTGCCGTTAAGGCTCTGATGTCTTTCTATAATCTGAACCTGGGCATTTTCACCTACAATAATCATGTTACGCGGCTGCACCATAAGGGCTGCCTCATTTCCGGTAGTAAAGCACATGATCTCGATCGGCTTATCGACAATTTTCCCTTTAGGAACATTGATGTAAGCACCTTCGCTTGCAAATGCAGTGTTTAATGATGTAAGGCTATCTTCAGTATTGGCAATTTTATTGAAATAAGTGTCAACGATCTCTTTGTATTTAGGTTTTGTAAGCGCCGAAGACATAAGGCAGATATCAACTCCTTCGTGTGTCGTAGACGACAGGAAAGAACTGAATACACCGTCAATAAGCACCACTTTGTAGGTGTCGATCTCGTGAATGAAATATTTCTTCACATCTTCATACCCCACAACGTTCTCCTTTTTAGGGAAAACACTAAAATCGTTCTTTAGCACCGCATTAAGCGATGTATATTTCCATGCTTCCTCCTTTTTGGTAGGAAAGCCTTTGGTTTCAAAATTCTTTATAGCTTCTGTACGGATATCATGAAGATCAGATGTAACATCAACTTTCTCTTCAAAAGCCATGAAAGAAGACAATAATTTTTCTTTCAGCTCCATCTTAATTCTCCGATTTAATCCAGTCGTAACCTTTTTCTTCAAGCTCCAGTGCAAGTTCTTTTCCACCCGATTTTACAATCCTTCCATTGTACAACACGTGTACAAAATCAGGAACAATATAATCAAGAAGTCTTTGGTAGTGGGTGATAACAATAACAGCATTGTCTTCGCTACGCAGTTTGTTAACTCCATTAGCAACGATACGAAGTGCATCGATATCAAGACCTGAATCGGTTTCGTCAAGAATAGCCACTTTTGGTTCAAGCATTGCCATCTGGAAGATCTCGTTACGTTTCTTTTCTCCACCTGAGAAACCTTCGTTAAGCGAGCGTGAAAGGAATTTACGATCTATTTCCAGCATTTCGCTTTTCTCACGGATAAGCTTAAGCATTTCATTAGCAGGCATTTCATCCTGCCCTTTAGCTTTACGGCTTTCGTTTATAGCGGTTTTCATGAAGTTAGTTACCGATACACCCGGAATTTCTATAGGGTACTGGAACGAAAGAAAAACACCTTTGTGTGCTCTTTCTTCAGGAGCAAGCTCACCAATGTCTTCACCCTCAAGAAGGATCTCGCCATCAGTTACTTCATAATTTTCATTACCGGCAATAACCGATGAAAGCGTACTCTTACCAGAACCATTAGGCCCCATTATAGCGTGAACTTCTCCGGCTTTAACCTCAAGGTTTATACCTCTTAAAATCTCTTTATCTTCAACACTAGCGTGTAGATTCTTGATACTTAACATTGTTTCTTTTATGTTTCGGGTTTTGAGTTTCGAGTTCCGGGTTCATTGTAGAACCGCTTACTCAAACCTTATTGTATTACTTTTTATTCCTTTCCCTAAAGAAAGATTCAATTCTGAATTTTAAACTTTTACCCTACCGATCCTTCCAACGAGATCTCAAGTAGCTTTTGTGCCTCAACAGCAAACTCCATTGGAAGCTTGTTAAGTACGTCTTTACTGAATCCGTTTACGATAAGCGCGATAGCTTTTTCAGTTGGAATACCCCTTTGGTTGCAGTAGAATACCTGGTCTTCACCAATTTTACTGGTGGTAGCCTCATGCTCTATCTTAGCCGAAGTATTTTTAGATTCAATGTATGGGAACGTATGTGCTCCGCAGTTGTTACCCATCAATAATGAATCACACTGAGAGAAGTTACGGGCATTATCTGCCCTTGCTCCTATCTGTACTAATCCACGATAGCTGTTTTGCGATTTTCCGGCAGAGATACCTTTAGAGATGATCGTACTCTTCGTATTTTTACCAAGGTGAATCATCTTGGTTCCTGTATCTGCCTGCTGATAGTTGTTAGTCACGGCAATAGAGTAAAACTCCCCTACCGAGTTATCACCTTTAAGCACACAACTTGGATATTTCCATGTAACGGCAGAACCTGTCTCTACCTGAGTCCATGATATTTTAGCGTTCTTTTCGCAAAGTCCGCGTTTTGTCACAAAGTTGAATACACCACCCTTACCCTCTTTGTTCCCTGGGAACCAGTTTTGTACCGTGCTGTATTTTATTTCGGCATCATCCATTGCGATAAGCTCAACCACAGCCGCGTGCAGCTGGTTTTCGTCGCGTGAGGGTGCAGTACAGCCTTCAAGGTAGCTTACATAACTGCCTTCATCGGCAATTACAAGCGTACGCTCAAACTGTCCTGTTCCTGCCTGGTTGATACGGAAGTAAGTAGATAATTCCATTGGGCAGCGTACTCCCTTGGGAATATAGCAGAAAGAACCGTCAGAGAATACCGCCGAGTTAAGCGCAGCATAAAAGTTGTCTTTTTGCGGCACTACCGATCCTATGTATTTCTTAACCAGTTCCGGGTGTTCTTTTATTGCCTCAGAAATCGGGCAAAAAATAATTCCTTTTTCGGCAAGCGTTTTTTTGAATGTTGTAGCTACAGAAACGGAGTCAACCACAATATCCATAGCAACGTTATTCATCTTCTTTTGCTCGTCGATAGAGATTCCGAGTTTTTTATACATCGCCAAAAGCTCCGGATCTACATCATCAAGCGTTTTGTTCGGATCGACCGCTTTGGGTGCTGAATAATATGATATGGCCTGAAAATCAGGCTTTTCATAATGCACGTTAGCCCATTCCGGCTCAATCATTTCCTGCCATGCTCGAAAAGCCTCCAGTCTCCACTCCGTCATCCATTCAGGCTCCTCTTTCTTTTTAGAAAGTGCCCTTACGACGTCTTCGTTAAGTCCGATGGGAAATGTCTCAGATTCAATGTCAGTATAAAAACCGTACTCGTATTCTTTATTTTCGAGTTCAATTTTTAATTCCTCTTCAGTATATTTACTCATTACTTTTATGGTTTCAGGTTTAAAGTTTCAGGTTTAAAGTTGCTGACTAAAAACCATCACTATTACTGAAAATATTATTTATAACCTTGGCTTTATAACCTTCGGCTTTATGACTTTATGACTATAGAGAGAAACTCTCCCCGCAACCGCAGGTTCTCTGTGCATTAGGATTGTTGAAAACAAAGCCTTTACCGTTCAAACCTCCTGAATATTCAAGGATAGTCCCTGCAAGGTACAGGAAGCTTTTTTTATCAACGGCAATCTTTATATCGTTGTCTTCAAAAACTTTATCATTTTCGCCAAGGGCATTGTCAAATTTCAAATCGTATGACAAGCCTGAACATCCACCGCTCTTTACGCCTACTCTAACATAATCGGTAGCAGGGTTAAAACCCTCATCTTCCATAAGAAGCGCAACTCTTTTTTTTGCTGTTTCAGATACTTTTATCATGATACAATTACTTATAATTAGTCTAAATTTAGTGCAAAGATACCACATTTTTAGATAATGCAATAATAGGTTCCCTTTTTATACATATGCTACTATAAGTAATACTTATACCGCTCATTAGCTGTAAAATTGTTAATTAAAAAGCAAATTGCAATTGATTCATTATAATTAAAAAAGTCCCCATAAAAGGGGACTTAAAATTAAATAACATATTTATAACTAATTCACTTCGCGATTTATATAGACCCATCCTGTCTTGCTATTACCCTCTTTAAGATCTAAGAAATAATAATAGACACCTGTAGGAAGTTCTTTTTTATCATCGGCCTGACCATACCATTCATTAGTATAATTCTTCATGGTATAAACCTCATTGCCATACCTGTTATAAATCCTGATTTTCTCAACCTCAAAATTTGAAAGATCAAAGGCCTCGTTGTAATCATCCCCATTTGGCGATATGCCCTTAGGAATATCACAGTTGCCAACAGTTAATGCTATTTTGTTTACAACAGCACAACCATTACTGTTCTCCGCCCGCACATACACCTCATCATTCTTTTCCTGAGCCTTATACTTTTCGGGGTTTTGTATCGCATTGGAAGCAGTCGCAGCATCTTGCTCATTCCAGTAATATGAAAAACTCAGGCCTTCAACTGCCACAACAGCTTCTGCGAGATTAAAAGTGCCACATCCTTGTAATACCAACGTATCCGGCAAAACAGGCAATGCAAATACCTCAACTTCAAATTGTAATACATTTTTGCATCCCGTTTCATTATCAATAACACTTACATAGACAGTTTGCCCTTCAGAAGTAAAATCATCTGTGTTTTCTATGGTATTTGTATCATTGAGAGCATCTGCTTGTGTTGAAAAATAATTAATTTCATAATTACCCTCATCCAGCCCATTTAAGATAATTCCCGTCTGCGACTCAATATCAAATATTGCTGTTCCTGAAGCTCCGGCACATGCGCTAAGATCTTTTGGTTGCCCGAACACAGTTGAACCAATTACGACCTGAGTAGTCGCCGTTTGTACCGCACCATTACTTGTTATCTGTGCGGTTACAGTATAGGTTCCGGCTAAGGCATAAGTGTGCATACCCACATCAGATATATTCGCGCTTCCACTGGCCGGATCTCCAAAATTCCAGCTTACCGAAGTTACATCAGGAATGCGCAGCAGTGAAAAGGCCGCTTCTCCGCCACAATTTTTTTCATAAACTATCCCTGATTGAAGATACGTCTGGTTAAAGGTTGGCATGCCCATAGAATCGTTGTCATCCATAACCAATACATTTTGCTGGAAACCGGCCGCCAGTCCGGCATTATTAGGATTTGTCACGGCTACCATTACATTTTGTGACTTAGTGTTCATCAAATAAATGCGACCATCAGGCCCCAATTGCATAGCCGATGAAAGACGGCTTGAGACTTGTCCTACAGTAACTTTTGAAGCAGCGATGGCAGCTTCGTTTCCGGCATCAAGATCATACTGAAAAACTTTTATAACTGTTGTTCCCAGTGCTGGTGAGTTAAAAAACTGACTGTCATTTACATATAAAAATTTGCTGTTTGGAGAAAATTCTACGGCATACGCGCTGAAATCAACTCCTAAATGTAATAAGTTCGAGACTTGCCCTGTAGTGTTATCAAAATCAAAAACTTCGATCTTACCACTACCATAAGCTCCACCAAATACACTTCCCATCTCCTGCACAGCGGCTAATTTTGTGCCGTCGGGTGAAACTTTGAGATGACCTGCGGGTCCATCATTAAGATAAGAGCCATCTTCTTTAGGGACAAGAGTAGAATAAGCATGTCCTATAGCACTTACCACAGGCGTTGTTGCAATACCCAACGATGAAATTAAATAAGCGATAAACTCATTATTCCCGGCCCGATGCGATATCAGCCATATACGTTCTTTGTCGGCATGATATACAGCTGTCAGTTTTTCAGCTTTTGCCGCTGCATCAAGCACTATATTCTTATTTGCCGTAACATCACCAAGTCCATTATTCAAAGACATGTCAATTTCTGAATAGACCAGGCCGTCTTCTACCGCTTCATTAAACAAATAATAAATGCCCGGTGCTCCCGGTTTTGGAATAATAATACCCGATTGGGTTGAGCTGTCGCTACCACTTAGCAAACCGGTACCATTTAGCATAGCCTCATTGTTCTTGTTCCATACTGTCGCGTTTGAAGCATAAAACAGTAGTTCACCTTCAGAATTGGATAGTACTGTAGAGCCTTCCCTTGCATTGGTTTGGGATCCCACTAGGATCTGAGGCGTTACCGAGGCAAAGGTTATCCCATGATGGTATCCAAAACACCAGTTGTTGGCCTGCTTGCCGGTCCACAATCCGTTTTGCCACTGTGCATGCACTAATGGCCCTAAAAGCAGGGAGAGTAACAGCCCTCCCTGTTTTAGAATTTTAAAATTAATGTTCATATTTAGTAGTTTAAGTTTAAGAATGCTTCCTCCATATCAAAAAAGCAATAATCAAAACAATATCAGCACTATAGCTAATAGTCGTTCTGACCACACAAAAGAATGGAATTAAGGTTTCCTAATGTCAATAATTGATTATATAAGCGTTTTGAATTAGTATTTGGCGGTTATCATTTAGTATCTGCAAGGCATGTTTTTTGTTAGTTTTTACTGAAAACGATATAGTGATTTTTTTTATCAGTAATGATTTTTGGCAATCCTGCCAAATAGCCTTAATTTGCATTGTTAAAACATTCGAAATGAAATTATATCCTATAGAGAGCGGCAACTTTAAGCTCGATGGCGGCGCAATGTTTGGCGTAGTGCCAAAAACCATCTGGAATAAAACCAATCCTGCCGACAACAACAATCTTATAGACCTGGCGGCGCGATGCCTGCTTATTGAAGACGGCAACCGCCTGATTCTGATCGATACCGGAATGGGCAACAAGCAGAGTGAGAAATTCTTTGGCTTTTATTCCATGTGGGGAGATCACAGCCTTGATAAATCGCTTGCAAAACATGGTTTTAGTCGTGATGATGTGACCGATGTATTCATGACGCATCTGCACTTTGACCATTGTGGCGGAAGTGTTCAGTGGAACAAAGACCGAACCGGTTATGAACCGGCATTTAAAAATGCGCATTTCTGGACAAATGAAAACCACTGGGAATGGGCTACCAAGCCAAATGCCCGTGAGAAAGCTTCTTTTCTTTCAGAAAATATTCTGCCGATGCAGGAAAGCGGACAATTAAAATTTATCCAAAGGCCTGATACAGGTTTCCTTGAACAGAGCGAACTGGGTTTCGGGATATTTTTCGCCGATGGGCATACCGAAAAGCAGATGATACCGCATATTAATCTCAATGGGAAGACCATCGTTTTCATGGCCGACCTGCTGCCAACAGTAGGACATATTCCATTGCCTTATGTCATGGGATATGATACACGTCCGTTATTAACCATTAACGAAAAAGCAAATTTCCTGAATACGGCAGCCGAAAAAGGTTACTACCTGTTCCTGGAGCATGATGCGCACAACCACATTATCACCGTTGAACAAACAGAAAAAGGAGTTCGCCTAAAAGAAATGTTTAACTTTGAGGATATATTATAAGAAAACGAATTATTGTAGGAATATTTAAAAAATAACTATTTTTATGTAACATTTCCGAATAACGTGAGTCTATTAATGACCCGCGGGCGGATATTGAAACAGATTGAGTTAGTATACAATCCCTTAAATAGCATGCTGCGGGTTCTTTTTTTCTTCCCACAGCAATATATTTGCAAAATAAAACTTATAAATAATATTGTTTTTCTTGTCAACACGTTATAATTTAATGTTAACCTTATAAATTTGTGTAACAAAACGTGTTTAAACTAGACCTATTTTAAAATTATCGTAATTAAGAAAATATGAAATTCAGAGCAATTTACCTTTCGGCAGCACTGGCACTAGCCCTTGCAAGCTGTGGTACATCAAAAATCACGGCAGAGCCAATTGCCATCACCACACCAATTACTGCAAAAAAAGCAGCCCTTAATGATACTCAGGAAAAACGCTGGAGCCACCTTGACATCGTAAAAGATAGTGTTCCGGGAATGAGTGTAGACAGGGCTTATGAGCTGCTTAAAGGCAAAAAAAGCACAAAAGTAGTTGTAGGAGTTGTAGATTCAGGTGTTGATATCAATCACCCTGACCTTACACCCGTAATCTGGACAAACACCAAAGAAATTGCTAATAATGGCAAAGACGATGATAACAACGGTTACGTTGACGACGTTCACGGATGGAACTTTTTAGGCAATGCCGAAAATGAAAACCTTGAGTTCGTGCGTATCATGAAAAAAGGCGACAACGGATCTGCGGTTTACAAAAGGGCTAAAGCAGAATATGATAAAGAATCGAGAGATGCAAAGACCGAGCTTCAGAAAATATCATACATCATTAATGCCGATAAAGCCATTAAAGCTGAGCTTAAAAAAGACAATTACACTGCCGAAGATCTTAAAGCTCTTAAATCTTCAGACCCGCTTATCAATGAGCTTAAACCTCAGTTAGTCTATATTCTGGGACAAATCTCAAAAGAAGAGCTTGATTCTGAATTGGCTGAAGGTAAAGAACACTTTGACAATCAGCTTGAATACAACCTGAACCCTAAATTTGACGGCCGTAAAGTTGTGGGCGATAACCCTGACGACATTAACGATAAAAAATACGGAAACAGCAATGTTATAGGCCCTAAGGCTAAAGGTGCGCTTCACGGTACACACGTTGCAGGTATTATTGCACAAACCAGAGGTAATAATATTGGCGGAGATGGCGTTGCAAGCAGCGTAGTAGAAATTATGCCGGTGCGCGCAGTGCCTGATGGTGATGAGTATGACAAAGACGTAGCCCTTGCCATTCGTTATGCTGTTGATAATGGCGCTAAAGTAATCAACGGAAGCTTCGGGAAATACTTCTCTACACACAGCGACTGGGTATATGATGCCATCAAATATGCTGCTGAGAAAGATGTCCTTATCGTATGTGCAGCCGGAAATGAAGGAATGGACCTTAATGCCGGCGGAAAAACAGTTGAACGTTACCCTAACGACTCAAAAGTGGGCGGGCCGGAAATTGCTGACAACTTCCTTACCATAGGTGCAATCACTTATAAATATGGCCCAGAGCTTATTGCCGATTTCTCTAACTACGGTAAAATAGAAGTAGACATCTTTAGCCCGGGCGAAAGAATATATGCTACAACTCCTGAGAATACTTATAAATTCCTTCAGGGTACATCGATGGCTTCTCCTAACGCAGCAGGTGTAGCAGCGCTAATCCGTGCTTATTACCCTAAGCTTACCGCTTCTCAGGTAAAAAAGATCATTATGGATTCAGGTGTTGCGATAAACATTAAGGTTAATCTTGGCGGAGACCCGGACAATCAAAGATCATTCAGCGAGGCATCTAAAACAGGAAAGATCGTAAATGCCTATAACGCAATCATTCTTGCCGATAAAGTATCAAGAGGCAAATAAGATATTTTTAAATTTATACAGAATGGAAGGGCTCAATCCCTTCCATTTTTTTATTTTTAGCCCATGAAAAAATTAGTAATACTGGCATTATTATCGGCTTCGGGCCTGTATGCCCAAAACAATCCTAATCCCGGTTACTGGCAGCAGCACGTAGACTACAAGATGGATGTGTCTATGGATGTGAAAACTTATCGTTATAACGGTAAGCAGGAACTGGTATATACCAACAATTCTAAAGACACGCTTAAGCGCGTTTTTTACCATTTGTACAACAATGCTTTTCAGCCGGGCAGCGAAATGGATGCGCGTCTGCAGGCTATTTCCGATCCTGACAAAAGGATGGTAAAAACCTTTAAAACTCCTGAAAAGACTACATACGAAAGCCGCATTAGTAAGCTTAAGCCCGACGAAACAGGCTACCTGAATGTTACCAATCTGAAACAGGATGGTACTACGGCTGCGAGCAGGGTAGCAGGAACTGTACTTGAAGTAACCCTTGCCAAGCCTATCCTTCCCGGAAAATCGACAACCTTTACGCTTGATTTTGACGGTCAGGTACCCGTACAGATTCGCCGAAACGGAAGAAACAGCGCCGAAGGCGTAGCTTTGTCCATGACACAATGGTACCCAAAAATGGCCGAATATGATTTTGAAGGCTGGCATGCCAATCCGTACATTGCCCGTGAGTTTCATGGCGTGTGGGGTAACTTTGACGTAAACATTACCATCGATAAGGAATATACCATTGGCGGTACAGGTTACCTTCAAAACAAAAATGAAATAGGTAAAGGATACCAGGATAAGGGTATTGAAGTAAAATACCCTAAAAAAACGAAAACGCTTACTTGGCATTTTGTTGCACCAAACGTTCACGATTTCGCCTGGGCTGCCGATCCTGATTTTGCCCACGACATGATCATGGGTGAAAACAATACCGAGCTGCACTTTATCTACAAAAACACACCTGAAAATCAGGATGGATGGAAAAGGCTACAGCCTAAAACTGCCGAAATACTTTCTTTTTACAACAAGATCGTTGGTCCCTATCCATACAAGCAATACTCTGTAATACAGGGTGGCGACGGTGGTATGGAATATGCCATGTGTACACTTATAACGGGCAAAAAATACGAAGGCTTGGTAAGTGTTACTGCACACGAATTTGGCCACTCATGGTTCCAGCATGTACTGGCATCCAATGAAAGCGAGCACGGATGGATGGATGAAGGTTTTACAACTTACATTGAAGACCTGGCAATGCATACACTGATGCCTCCTGCAGATAAAAAAGAAGAACAGGCTAATCCTTTTGTCGGTTCTTACAACAACTATTTCTATATGGTAAAAACAGGCAAAGAGCAGCCGCTGAGCACTCAGGCCGACCGTTTTGACCTGAATATGTTATACAGCATAGCATCTTACAGCAAAGGATCGTTATTCCTTTCCCAATTGGGCTATCTGATAGGCGAAGATAAACTTGCGCAAACACTGAAACGTTACTATGCCGATTATAAGTTTACCCATCCTACGCCAAATGACATCACCCGTACTGCCGAAAAGGTAAGCGGTGCAGATCTTGGCTGGTACCTGACTGACTGGACTGAAACTACAAATACAATTGACTACAGCCTTAAAGTGGCTGAAGATGGAAACAATACAAAAGTTACGCTGGAACGCATTGGGCGCATGCCAATGCCTATAGACATAATTGCTGTTTATGAGGATGGAACCCAGGAGACTTTCCATGTACCATTGCGCATGATGTACTATGTGAAAGACAACCCCTATCCGAATCAAAAGAGAACTGTACTACCGGAATGGACATGGGCCAACAAAACCTATGATTTTACCATCAGCAAGCCTAAAAAAGCGATTAGAGTAATGATGATAGACCCATCAGAACTTATGGCCGATGTAAACAGGGACAACAATCTTTACACCACTGAACCGGTGAAAAAGTAAGCAGGGTTCCGTTTACAACAGTTGTCGATACAACAAAACATATAAACTTAAAAAAGGCAGTACCTAAAAAGTACTGCCTTTTTTATATAGTTAAGCAACGTAAACTGAACACAGAACAATGATTACTAAGAACGGTGCATCCTGATATGCGGAATATCGTCTTCAAGGTATTGTTCGCCATCCTGAGTAAAACCGTGCCCTTCATAAAATTTTTTCAGGTATAACTGTGCCGAAATGGTAATAGCCGATGTATTGTAATGTTCCCTGATTCCGTCTATGGAAGCTACCATCAGGTCATGGCCCCACTTACGGTCACGGAATTTTGGGTTTACCACTACCCTGCCTATAGATGCATTATCGAAATAATCTCCGGGGCCAAAAAGGCGGCTGTAGGCTGCGATCTCGCCCTCATAAATACCGAGCACATGCATTGCTTTATCGTCTTTACCGTCAATATCCTGATAAACGCAGTTCTGCTCAACCACAAAGACTCCGGAGCGCACTTGCAGGGATTTGTATAGTTCAGATAGAGAAAGTTTGTTAAATCGCTTTATTTTAAATTCCAGCTTCATATAAATTTTATAGACTTGATTATAGACTCAAGCTCAATTACCAAATCACGTTTAGGAGACGACGGGCTGTATATAAAACCTTCAATAACCATATAGCAGCTGTGCTTATCATCCCTGATGGCATAGTTAAAGAACGGCCCGTTCATAAAATCATTTTTCATTTCCCAGTTACCGCGGGTTTCAAATGCGCTTTTATCATTAAAGCTGGTCATAAAAAAATATGGAGAATATGATTCTTCAGTTGCCATAAAAGTGCCATGCTCCTGCCCGTGTATATACTGGCTGCCTATAGAATCACGCATTTTTATGATGTTTGGCCCCATGGTTTTATCCTTTTCAATAACATTATAGGGAACCTTGTAGAGTAAAATATTTGTATTCCCGCTGGGAATATCTTTTTTTAGCCACACAAAATCTTTATTCTGGATGGCATAACTGTATGTAGCAGGAACCTTTATGGAAATATTGTATTGGTCTTCGATCCTTTTATCAGATAAAAGGCCAAGCTTAATATTACGTTGCTGGTTCTCGGCAATCTCAGTCTGCCTGATGGTACGTATGATCTCATCAGAGTGCATATCGATGAGTTCAAGTATCTCATCGATGTTTTTACCCTGTATGGTAAAAACATTCTGAGGGGCACAATAGTTGTTTCGGATAAAGTCGAACTTTTTCTTCGAATCCCTGTCCTTATCGATCACGATAATGTTGCGGCCCCTTTTCAGGGAGCCGTCAAACGATTTATCATGTAATTGATTAAGTGTAAAAAGTGGTTCTTCCTGTGTAAGCCCGTCAACCGGAGCAGCAAGTCTTTTACGCAGGCTGTCGCCTACCTCGCCATTCCATAGCACGTCGCTAATCACAATGGAAATTTCGTTGATATTGCCTTTTGAGGCATCGGCATCATCATGCTTATCCTTGTTGCAGGCCATACAGCAAAGAACAAAAACAAAAGCAAAGATTTGTTTCAGCCTTCTCATCAAATTGTTTTTTCAGGAATTAGTTAATCTCGCTTTCGCCCACTTTCAGCTTCATTCCGGGCTGAATGCTTTCGCCTTTGATCTTATTCCAGTTCTTAAGGTTTTCAACAGTTACCCCTGGGTGCTTTCTTGCAATGCTGAATAATGAATCGCCTTTTTGCACTATATATTCGCGCTGTTGCTCATAGGTATATTCTTTTGCTTTTTTTGCAGGAGCAGCAGTAACCGCAATAGCTGTTTTAGCATCAGGAGCAGCAACTTCAGGTGTATCTTCGTCTATGACAGGTGTTTCAGTATTCGCAGCTACGGCAGTCTTAGTGTTTGTAGTCACCGTAGTTTTAGTAATAACTGAATCTTTAGTGTTTTTAGCAGCAATCGCTTCTTCTTTTGCCGGTGAAGTTACCATGATCGTTTTCTGGATCTTGATCCTTTGGCCAGCCTGAATGTTATTGCCTTTTATCTTATTCCATTTCCTTAGGTCGGCAACGCTTACATCATATTTTGAAGCAATCTCCCCAAGGTTATCCCCTCTTTTAACGGTGTGGGTCTTTGTTGTAACAGACTTCTCTTTCCTGAAAGAGGTAGTAGATGCAAGTGCCTTAGATGATGTGCTATCTTTTTTAGACGAAGCTATCATTGTTTCAGTCCTGTCTATGAAATATGGTTTTTCTCTTTTGCTTTCTTCGTGGTCAATGTAAGCATAGATTCCATTTTCATTAGCTGTAAATAATCCTATTTTATCTTTAGGAAGCCTTAAGAAATGTGCTTTTTCAGCAGTAAAAGGAATGATATCAAGTTTATAGATCGGGTTAAGCAATTCTAATTGAGCAACAGAAACATCCAGCAGTTGTGCAATCTGTTTGAAAGACATCTGGCGTTTTACCATTACAGTGTCTGTTTCAAAATAAGTCAGAGGTGCTTTTTTAGCTTTGATTCCGTGCTCTTTAGCATGCTCATAGATATACATTGTCGCCAGGAAAGTAGGCACATAAGCCTGGGTTTCTTTCGGCAGGTTCTTACGGATATTCCAGTAGTTGCTGTATGAACCTGAACGGCGTATTGCTTTTGTAACGTTACCCGGACCTGCGTTATACGATGCAAGTACAAGATCCCAGTCGCCAAAAATATTGTAAAGGCTTGAAAGGTACTGGCATGCAGCTTCGGTAGCTTTAATAGGGTCGCTTCTTTCGTCTACATAGCTGTTTACCTCAAGGTTATATTGTTTTCCTGTAGGGTACATAAACTGCCAAAGACCTTTAGCACCAACCCTTGACATTGCACGCGGGTTTAATGCCGACTCAATAACCGCAAGGTATTTGATTTCGATAGGCACATTGTATTTAGCAAGGTACTCTTCGAACATTGGGAAATAATATTCTGATATTGCCATTAGTCGCTCGTATGACTTAGGCCTGTTTTTCAGGTACGATTTGATGATGTTCTCAAGGCCTTTGCTATACTCAATGTTGAATGGCGATTTAGCGTCCATTTTAGCAAGCCTTTCTTTAAGAACATCTGTAGAAAGATTGTAATCTACTTCTACATCCGGGTTCACCCTCATAAGGTCTTCCTGCATATTGGCAAAAAGCTCTTTGTTGGTCAGCTCTTTTACCCAAAGGCTGTCTACACATGCCATATCGCTATGACGGATGAAGGATGATTTAATAGAATCTAAGAACGAAATTTTAGTAAGTGGGGCAACCGGTGTAATGTCGGCCTGGGCACTCTCCTGGGCAAACGCCACAAAAGAAAAAAGTGCAAAGACTAATGACAATGTTTTCTTTTTACTCATCTAATTTACTTTTTTAATCAGTTAAATTACAATGCATTACAAAGTAACAAAGTATGATAACTTTAATTTTGGATTTCTATTGCAAACTTTAACACTACTCTCCCTGTATCGCAGCGATACCAGGCAAAGTTCGCCCTTCAAGCATTTCAAGCATGGCACCGCCTCCGGTAGACACATAGCTCATTTTTGGCTCAAGGCCAAACTGCTTAACGGCTGCTACTGAGTCACCTCCACCTACAAGAGAGAAAGCGCCTTTTTCTGTAGCTTCAGCTATAAAATTGCCAAGCTGGATTGTACCATTGGCAAAGTTTTCCATCTCAAATACGCCTAAAGGACCGTTCCAAAGAATGGTTTTAGACTCAAGGATAACTTTCTTGAAGTTTTCCAACGATTTTGGCCCTGCGTCAAGCCCCTGCCATCCGTCAGGAATCGCATCTACATCAACAACCTGTGTTTTAGCATCATTCTTGAAGCCATCAGCAGCAATAACATCTACCGGCAGGTGAATCTGTACGTTCTTCTCTTTGGCTTTTGCCAAAATCTCAAGGGCAAGTTCCTGTTTGTCGTCCTCACATATTGAGTCGCCAATCTTTCCGCCTTGTGCCTTAATAAAAGTGAAGGTCATCCCTCCGCCTATTATCAGGTGGTCTACCTTATCAAGTATGTTTTCTATAACCGTGATCTTAGACGAAACTTTAGATCCGCCCAAAACTGCCGTTACCGGTTTTTCACTGTTTTTCAATACTTTGTTCAGGCTTTCGATCTCCTTAGCAAGAAGCTCGCCAAAAACTTTATTTTCAGGAAAATAGTTTGCAATAATCGTAGTCGAAGCGTGTGCACGGTGTGCCGTACCAAAGGCATCATTCACATAAACATCGCCAAGAGAGGCCAGTTTTTTCGCAAAGCCTTCATCGCCCGCTTCTTCTTCTTTGTAAAAACGAAGGTTTTCAAGCATCAGCACTTCACCCGGTTTCAAATCCTTAGCGGCCTGCTCCACTTCAGCACCTATGCTGTCGTTTACAAATTTTACTTTAACACCCAGTATTTCAGATGTCTTATCTACTATATGCTTCAGGGAATATTTCTCTTCAACGCCTTTTGGCCTGCCTAAATGCGACATAAGGATAACGCTTCCGCCGTCTTTAAGTATCTTATCAATAGTTGGTTTGGCAGCTTCAATTCGGGTAGTATCTGTAACTTTAAAGTTCTCATCAAGAGGTACATTAAAGTCTACACGGATTACAGCTTTTTTGTTCGCAAAATTGATATCGGCAAGAGTTTTCATTAATCGGCTTTTAGTTTTTATTAAATATAGTAGAAAGGCAAATATAGGCCTTTCTGTTAATAAATAGCCAATAATTTGTTTAAAAAGATTTTTATTGTTATTATATAGTTTTGATTTTCAGAATCTTATATAGGTGTTAAAGTTTGTGTTTCAGCATGAAACGGAAGTTTTATGTAACAAAACTTTACTATTAAAATTCACGAAAACGTATTCGCTGGTGATTTATAACGCGATTTATCTTATATTAGTTCTTTGGAAAACGCCTGATTATGAAAATAGTACTTCTGTTATCGAAAAAATCAGGCTGCCAAAAAATTCTTCTTTACATCCTACTATCATTACTAACCATTAATTTTTATTGCATGTAACCATTTCATTTTTATTGTTTAACATAAAACTCCCCCCTAATTTATGAAAACAACTGCATTACTCCTGCTTTTTTGGTTTTCGGCCATAGCTCAGGAAACTCCCACTCCTCAACAGGCAAAAGCATTTCTCGATGCGCACATTAATGCCCAGCTGGATATTAGCGAATACAATAAATCCTATGATCTGCTAAAAGACCATAAACCCGGAGAGATTGTCGTAGACGGGAAGAACATCTACAAAATTATCGAGCCAATAACGGTAACCGGTTACAGCGCAGGATATATTGTTCTTGACACTAAAAAGTTTTCGGAAGAACAGATACAGCAGCTCGCCGATGATATTTTCAGCCAGTATAAAAACGGCATCCCATTTACCGAACTCATTGAAAAATTCAGCATGGATAAGAACCCCAGGGCTGCAGAGTTGAAATTTACTGACGGCCAGATGGTCGCGACATTGGAGAAAGCTGTAAAAGAACATAAAGCCGGAGAGATATTTATCGTTAAAACTCCCGAGAAAGGCTGGTTCCATATCGTTAAGAAAAACGAAGATGACAAGCAGATAAACGCCATTCGTGTTGAACATGCCCTGTATAAAAGTTAAGCCTCAATTAATTACCGTTTTTCTTAAATTAGTTCCGTAAAATTTTTATTATGAAAGCAAAAGCCCTCTTCATCATCTCTCTTTTTTCGCTTTGTGCCTATGCTCAACCTAAAATCCCTACCGAACAGGAAGCCAGGGAATATTTTGAAACTGAACACAAAACAACGTATGTAACGACTTATTTTGAGGAAGATGGCGAATTCTTTGATTTCTATTCCCGAAAAAACCCGGGTGATATTATTATAACCGGAACAGAAATCTATAAAGTTATCGGGACTAAATTTGTAACACTCTATGAGTGCTCCCTGATTATGTTTGATGAGAAGAAACAGTCAGCAGCAGAAATAGAATTACTTCAGAAAACAATTATATCCCAGTATAACTTTGGAGTCCCACTTCAGCAGCTTGGAGAGAAATATGGACTACCCGAAAGCTATGCTCCTGAAATTTCTATAGATTATGAAAATCTATCAGACGGACCGCTAAAAAAGGCATTGGAGGAACATTCACCGAACGAAATTTTTTTGATAAGTTTCTTAAACCAAATCAGTTACCTGATGGTAATAAACAATAACCCCACAAAACAAAAAAGTGTATCAGTACAACAGGCGGTTTATGAATAACAAAATTCAGTTTATGAAACTAATAATCATTTCATTGTTAATTCTATTTTGTTCCTGTTCAAAAGAATCAAATCACATTGAAGAATATGATGTTGATATACAACAGTTAAAGACACTATCTGATAATTTTTATGCCTACAGGGGTGGCAAGGTTTACATTCATGCCGAAAAATATATGATTTGGTTTAATCTTGATTGGAAAGGCGATATTTTGAATGTGTTTACTATCAATGGTGACAGTATTAGAAATGAAATACCCCTTGCCATAGCCAGATATAAAATAGATACTCTTAAACTGAAAAACGATGCACAGCATTTTATCGATTTATCACACGAATTCAGGTTTGGCCATATCCATATAGACCACAAAAATAAAATTGCTTTCTCTCATATTGAAGGTCTTACAGAACAATATGTTATGCCTTTTAATGATAGCATTAAGAATGAATACATTAAAAAACCGAATTTTATGGTTCTGCCAAACGGTTGGTTTGTAAATACAGAAACTACGCATCGGTAATAGAACAGTAGTTTTGCAACTCTGCCATTAATTCCGCTATATTTGCTCTATGCTTTTTTCAGAAATTTTAGGACAGGAACATATTAAGAGCCATTTGACCAAAAGTGCTTCTTCGGCGCGCATCCCACATGCGCAGCTGTTCATAGGCCCCGAAGGCTCAGGTACTTTACTCATGGCGATTGCCTATGCGCAATATATACTTTGTGCAAATACAGGCGGTGAAAATACCGATGGCAATGAAGCCTGTAACCTGAAATTCCGCAACCTGTCGCACCCCGATCTGCATTTTGTATTTCCGGTGTCGTCTAACAGCGAGGTGAAAAGCCATCCCGTGAGTGCCAACTTCCTGAAATCATGGCGCGAGTTTGTCGAAGAAACTCCCTACGGTAGCCTTTTTGACTGGTATAAGAAAATTGATATCCAGAATAAACAAGGTCAGATAGGTGTAGACGAAGCACTTGAGATCGTAAAATCCCTTTCGCTGAAAGCATACGAAGGCGGCTATAAAGTAATGATCATCTGGATGGCCGACAAAATGAATACGGCCACTGCCAACAAACTGCTGAAGCTTTTGGAAGAACCACCCGAAAAAACGGTTTTCATCCTGATTGCCGAAAGCCAGGACGATATACTACAGACGATACTTTCTCGCTGCCAGGTGCTTAACTTTGGGCCGTTGGGCGAAAAAGCAATTATTGATGCACTGGTTTCACGTGAAAACATGGAACCGAAAGCCGCACAAAAAATAGCACACCAGGCACAGGGCAATTACAACAAAGCATTGCATTTATTGCATAAAACAGATGATAACCAACCGTTTGAAGAATGGTTCGTGATGTGGGTTCGTGCTGCGTTCCGTGCCAAAGGAAATGCTGCTGCAATTCAGGATCTTATTGCCTGGAGCGAAGCTATAGCAGCTATTGGACGTGAAGCACAAAAGCAGTTCCTTAATTTTTGCATCGATATGTTCCGCCAAGCGTTATTGTTGAATTACAATGCTAAAGAACTGGTTTTCATGGAACCAACCGTAGAGAAGTTTAAGCTCGAAAATTTTGCGCCTTTTGTAAATGGCAATAATATCAACGAAATATTCAAAGAACTAAGCGATGCTCTGTATCATATTGAGCGTAACGGAAATGCCAAGATCATATTAACCGACTTATCTATAAAACTCACACGATTAATCCATAAAAAATAATACTATGCACACGCACGAAGCAATCATTATCACTTTAATCTTTTTAGGTATAACTTTCATACAATCAGGCTATGACAAAGTAGCTGACTGGAAAGGAAATGTAGAATGGCTTAAAGGCCACTTTGCACAAACGCCTATTAAAAACATGGTTCCGCACTCGCTGTTCTTAATTCTTGTGCTTGAAGTTTTTGCCGGAGCATTCTCGGTAATCGGCGCTATCGAAATGCTGGTAAACGGCGGAACAGAATTTGCCTATTGGGGAAGCCTAATCTCTTGCATTACTTTGCTTTTCCTTCTTTTAGGCCAGCGTATGGCTAAAGAATATGATGGTGCCCGCACTATTGTAATCTATTTTATCCCGGCAGTACTAGTGCTTACCTGGTTATAAGCGATTGTTAGATACTTCGATAATTGGATTGTTAGACAGTCCCATTAAAAATAAAAAAAGCGAACCCTCTGGTTCGCTTTTTTTATTTAATCTTCCCTCAGGCTCGATTTAAACAGCTTAAGTTCACTCCAGCTGAATTCCTCTCCGAACTTTTCTTTGAGGCCACCCAGTGCTTCGCCTTCAAATCCTTTAAATGCGGCCGCAAGAGCAATTATTCTTTCTTGAGGCAATACATCTTCAACTCTCACCTTCCCGGCCTGTATAAGGCCTGCAAAATGGCTCATAATGGTTGTTTCAGTTAGTTTTCGCGTTCTTGCAATGTCTTCTATCGACATTTTCTGTAGCCAAAGCTCATGGGTTTCTTCAAGTGTTGTCTTTTTTGGCTCAGCCGATTTTTTCTTTTTAGGCGCATAACGCTCTGTTTCATAATCTTCTTCCGGTTCCTCCATCAATGTGGCATTGTTCTGGCGCATTGTTCCACGGATAACTTCAAGCTTATTCGATTTATAGGATTGTATTTCAGGTGATACCAGATTCTCGCGGCTGATGGGCTGGCCCTCATTCACTATTTCCATAAGCAGTTTCGATTTCATCAGGCGGATAACTGCTGCTGTCTGATTCTCCTCAAGTTCAGCAAGTTCCTCATAAAACCCTTTGGCTTTGCGAATGCGTTTTACCTCCTCCATTTTTTCATAGAGACCTGACGCAATGCTGTCCATCATCGGAAAAAAATAGTTGTAGGCTGCTGTTACCCTTTCGCTTACAAACTTCATATCGATTTCCGGCTGTCTGAAAAGCCTGTCCAATTGAAGCCTGAATTTATGCGAAGCATCCAGCAGTCCGTGGATGTTATTATCCTGACGGTGCGACCATTCCCTGTATTTTGCTTTAAGCGATTTTGGCCCTTCACTCAGGTAGCTCATCTTGTGGCGCTGCCATTCGGTGGCAAGTTCAGCCCAGTCAAAGCTGTTTTTTAGGAAGTTACCAATAAAACGTTCTGTTTCCTGTTTTAACGAATTTTCAAGTTCGCCTTCTTCTGCCCTGCCCGATGCATAATCTATCACGTCAGCATCGCTCGAAATACCGTTCATTCGTATCGGAGAAAGCAAAACAAGCCCCTCTAACGAACGCAAACGTGAAAGAGCCACATAGGCCTGCCCGGGCATAAAAACCTGCGATACATCAAGCACAGCTTTGTCAAACGTTAGGCCCTGACTTTTGTGAACGGTTATAGCCCATGCTAGCTTCAACGGGTAGTGTACAAACGTGCCCAGAACATCTTCTTTGATCTCTTTGGTAACTTCGTCCACATAATAGCGTACATTCTGCCATTCATACTTTGTGGTTTCGATGGTTTCGTCTTCTTCCGGAAAATGCACAAGTATCTCTTCATCTGATAATGATTTGATTACACCAATTTTTCCGTTGAAATATTTCTTTTCAGGCGAAAGATCGTTCTTGATGAACATAACCTGAGCACCCACTTTAAGCTTCAGTTCCTGTTCTACGGGGTAGATCTTATCGGGGAAATCGCCAACAATTTCCGCGCTATAGGTAAACTGCTTTTCGTCAAGTTCCTCGAGCGAATTGGCGTTCATTGCATCAGCCTTGGCATTATGTGTGGTAAGCGTGATATAACCGGCATGTTTTGTAGAATCAAACTCAGGCTGAACAAACGTGTTTAACACCTTCAGGTCATTTTGAGTTATTACATTGTTTCTCAGATTGTTGAGTACGTCAATAAAAGTGCTGTCAGACTGTCGATAGATCTTATCCAGCTCAATGTACATTGGCGGATCCTGCTGTACCACATGCGAATGGAAAAAGAATTTACCCCTGTAATAATTACGCAGTACTTCCCACTCTTCATTTTTAACCACCGGAGGCAGCTGCAAAAGGTCCCCTATATATAAAACCTGTATCCCGCCAAACGGAAGATTTTTCTTACGAACAGAGCGCAGCATAAAATCCATCGCGTCTAAAAGATCGGCACGGAGCATACTCACTTCGTCAATAACAAGCAGCTCAAGATTATTGATAACCGATTGTTTATCAGCACGCATCCGGAAATGGCGGCGTAGTGTATCCTTGTTTTCAAACCTCACAGTATCAGAAACGTGCGGCGGCTGATTCATATCAGGAATAAAACCTGCAAATGGCAACTGGAACATGGAGTGTATGGTAACCCCCCCTGCATTAAGCGCAGCGATACCTGTAGGTGCAACAACTACAACATTTTTATGCGTGGTCCTAATGATCTCCCTCAGCAAAGTTGTCTTACCCGTGCCGGCCTTACCTGTAAGGAATACAGACCTATTTGTCTGATTAATAAAGCGTAAGGCATAAGAAGCGGCTGTAGAGAGGTTTTCCATTGGGCGAATAATTGAGCGGCGAAAATTACGGATTTTTATGCAGACTTATATCCAAAAAAAATACCCCCGAAAGTTTCAGGGGCATTTAAAATATATCGTGAAAGATTATTTTTTCTCTTCTTTAGCAGGCTCAGTTTTAGGAGCATCTTCTTTCTTAGCTGATCCTTTATAACTGCTGTTCAGTTCTTTAGTGATTTTCTCAGTGATATCATATCCATCTTTAGCATACATGATACTAACTACATCACCCGATCCAAAAATATAATCGTAACCATTTTTCTTGCCATAATCAGCAACAAATTTCTTGATTTTGCTCACAAGGCTGTCATTTTTAGCGCCAAATTCACCCTGAAGTTCTTTAAGCATGGCCTCCTGAGTCATCTGAAGCTCCTGACCTGTTTTCTGTAATTGCTGTTGCCTTAACTGTGCCCATTGCATTCCTTTAGCCTTAGCCTCTTCCGGAAAGCTTGCACGGTCAAGATCAAACTGGTGTGCTTTTGCCTGAAGTTCCTGAGCCATCACTTCTCTCTTAGTATTGCTTTGCGATTCCAGCTCTTTAAATTCTTCAAGATCCTGAACAATTTTATTAGTATCTACATAAGCCGTTTTTATCGCTGCTGCAGATGAGCCTGCTTCTTTGTTACATGAAATTACCGCAAGGGCAAAACCGAATATCAAAAGTGATTTTTTCATTTCCTGATTTTAGAATTATTTTTAAAAATTTTCGTAAAAGTAATAATTAGTTCCCAAGTACCAAAAAAAGCTGATTTTTAGGATTTTTATAACATATAAGTAGAACTTATAGAACCTCAATAAGCCTATAAGAATCCTCAATCAAAACAGGCTTTAAATAAAGCCCTCTGAGGCGCTTTCTGGTTTAGGCAACCCAAAGCCTTGTTAAGCCAAATTATAGGTAAACACACCGCTTTATTTTACTTTTTAAGCGTTTTTATAACATAAATATGCGAAGAATATTCAAAATTTCGTGATGCTTTGATATTAGAACGCAAACCGGTCAAAAAACCATTTATGAAACTCATTTTTCCGGTCTTGTATTTTTCAGACAAAAGGCTCACATAATAACTGTCAAATTTCATCGGGAAAATTTTCACGAGCTCCATACCTTGTCTTCCGAAAAGTAATTTTATAGATGTTTTAGAAAAATGCCAAAGGTGCCTCGGCACATCATACGCTGCCCAGTATTTTCCATAATGTTGTGCGTCGTATGATTTAAAATTTGGAACGGCAACTATAAGCACACCTTCCGGTTTTAATATCCTTTTCAATTCTGCAATTTGTGCTTCAACATCGGGCACGTGTTCAAGTACATGCCACATCGTTATAGCATCAGCTGAGTGATCCGGCATTTTAGAGAGGTCATCTAAAAAATTTACCCCTTTAGATTCGGCAATAGCTTTAGCTTTCGGGCTTGGTTCCAAACCAATAGTATCCCAACCATTTTTTGCCGCCATCACTAAAAAATCACCTGTTCCGGCACCAATATCAAGCAATTTTCCTTTTTTTGGCTGAAATTTGTCAATTAATTTGATTTTATCGCGTAAAGCTTTCTGTTTTACGGTGTGATATAGCCTTTCAAACAGGGAGCGCTTCCCGTCGGTATGCGAAATATAATCATCACTTTCATAATAGCTGCCCAACTTTTCTGGAGCAGGCTGCGGATATGTTTTTAGTAATTCGAGTTCTTCATCAAGCAAAAGTTCAAATTTTTCACCCGAGACAGAATAATCATTTACGGTAATGTAAACGTTGTGTTTTGAGAAATCCATTAATAGTTATAATATTCTTGTTTTAAATCTTTAAGATAATTTGTGATCAGGTTTTTAAAAAGCGAATCATCATCCAGGCAATCGTTGTTGTATTCATCAATAACCGACATTCCTATAAAATTTGCCGAAGACCCTATCACATTTGCATCAGTTTCAAAATTGGTGACCATAAACTGTCCAAGATCATAATATTTCACCAATTCGTCATTAGTGTAAAGAAACACCTTGAAGCGTTTCCCTTCGATATCTACATTGTAAGATATATCACTTGTATAGCCAATATTGTATTTAATAACCAAAAACTGCTGAAAAGGCATTTTTCTTTTATCATTTTCAAAAAAGAAGCAAGTAAGTCCCTTTTCCCGACCTAAAATTTGTTTTCCATTTTCTAAAAGAAGGTAATCACCTACTTCTACACTATGCCTTTGTGTAATACAGCTCGAAAAGAGCATAACAATCAAAAACACAAAAAACCCTTTAGCAAAAAGGGTTTTTATATATTGTTCCACGTGAAACATTTTCATTAGCGTCCCATATGTATTAAGAGCACAGAAATATCACTAGGCGAAACACCGCTAATGCGGGATGCCTGAGAAATAGTAACCGGCCTGATTTTTTTCATTTTTTCGCGAGCCTCGTATGATAATGACTTTATTTTATCATAATCAAAGTTCTCTGGTATTCTTAAATCTTCAAGCCTGTTCAGCTTGTCAGCATTGTTTTTTTCTTTTTCTATGTAACCTGAATATTTAACCTGAATTTCTGCCTGCTCTATTACTTCCCTATCCAGATTATTTTCTTTGACATATTCCTTCACTTTTTCAAATTTAAGAATATCGTTAAGGTCAAGCTGCGGACGGGAAAACACTTTGAACATTTTATCAGGCTGAATTATCGGCGACGATTCCTTTTCAATCAGAATAGGATTCGCTTCAGCAACAGTTACACTTGTTTCCTTAAAGAAATTTACAAACGCATCCGATTCATCTCTTTTCTTCTCCATCTTGCGCAAACGGTCCTCCTTAGCAAGCCCTATTTCATAAGAAAGTGGCGTAAGCCTGAAATCGGCGTTATCCTGACGAAGTAACGTTCTGTATTCGGCGCGGGAGGTAAACATACGATACGGTTCTTCGGTTCCTTTGGTAATAAGGTCGTCAATAAGAACCCCAATATACGCTTCATTACGCTTCAGTACAAAAGGATCTCTTCCTGCAACTTTAAGCGATGCATTTATCCCGGCCATCAATCCTTGCGAAGCTGCTTCTTCGTATCCGGTTGTTCCGTTAATCTGTCCTGCAAAATATAAACCTTCAACAAGCTTTGTTTCCAATGTATGTTTCAACTGCGTTGGCGGGAAATAATCATACTCAATCGCATAACCGGGACGGAAGAATTTTACATTCTCAAAACCTACGACACTGCGTAATGCTTTAAACTGAACATCCTCCGGTAGGGAGGTCGAGAATCCGTTTACATATACTTCTACCGTATCCCATCCTTCCGGCTCAACAAAAAGCTGGTGACGGTCCTTATCGGCAAAACGGTTTATCTTATCTTCTATAGATGGACAATATCTTGGCCCTAAGCTTTTGATACGCCCGTTGAACATTGGTGAACGATCAAATCCTTCACGCAAAACATCGTGAACAAGTCCCGATGTGTAGGTCATATAACAAGAACGCTGATGCACCAAAGGTTTGGTGATATCAGAATAGGAAAACTTATCCGGGTTTACATCACCGGGCTGTTCCTCCATCTTAGAATAATCCAATGAGCGTCCGTCCACACGTGGCGGCGTTCCGGTCTTCATTCTTCCCGAGGTAAATCCGGCACGAACCAAATCTTCAGTTATACCGTAGGCAGCACCTTCTCCTGCCCTTCCTCCACCAAACTGTTTTTCTCCAATATGGATGAGTCCATTCAGGAAAGTCCCATTGGTCAACACAACCGACTTCGCTTTGATTTCAATTCCAAGCGACGTTCTCACACCGGTAACTTTTCCTTCTTCGATAATGATTCCGGAAACCATTTCCTGGTAAAAATCAAGGTTCGGTGTACGCTCCAGCATCAGCCTCCATTCTTCAGCAAAACGCATCCTGTCACTCTGCACACGCGGGCTCCACATTGCGGGGCCTTTCGATTTATTGAGCATCTTGAACTGGATCGCAGTCTTGTCGGAAATGATTCCTGAATACCCCCCGAGCGCATCGATCTCACGCACAATCTGTCCTTTTGCAATTCCCCCCATGGCAGGATTGCACGACATCTGCGCAATGTTTTGCAAACTCATTGTAACGAGCAGCGTTTTCGAACCCATGTTGGCGGCAGCCGCAGCAGCTTCAGAACCTGCGTGCCCAGCACCCACCACTATAACATCATATACCTCGTTAAACATTTTATTTTCTCCTTTGTTCCACGTGGAACGCTAAAATTGCATTATAAAAATTTTGCCAAGCAGTACGTTCCACGTGGAACGTTCAATTAATTCGGCGGTATGTTTTTTGAAACGTTCCACGTGGAACGCTCGTTTTTATAAGATGTTTAACCTACTGTTCCACGTGGAACAGGGCGATTTTTTCATCTTCTTTAGATCGCATAAGAATGGAATCATCTTCAGTTTTATCTTTGAACCCACAGTAATGTAATATCCCATGAGCCATCACACGACGCAGTTCAACATCAAAAGGAACATTAAAATCCTGTGCGTTTTCTTTAACCCTTTCAACAGAAATAAAGATGTCACCGCTAAGAAGATTCCCCATCGTGTAATCAAAACTGATAATATCAGTCAGTGTGTCGTGGTCAAGAAACTCAATGTTTTTCTGTAACAGATATTCATCATCACAGAATATATAATTGATTTCACCCTCTGTCTTCTCTTCAGATTCTATCACTTCAGATATCCATTCTTCGTACCTCGCTTCATCCTGAAGCTCAAAGTCCATTTCGTAATTAAAACTAATCATCCTTTCTGAAATAGGTTTGCACCCTTTGATTAAAATTAGGGCGCAAAGGTAAGCTTTGTCTATTTAATATTTCTACACTATTCAGATATTCTTTCAAAGCATCCGGAATGGTGTTCGCATTACTATTAAACTCTTTCTTATTGGTTTGCGACTGACGCTTATTTTCTTCTCCCTGCTGCTGCATAGCTTTATCCAGCTTCAATAATTCATGCTTAAGTTTCTGCATCCTTTCGGCAGCATCACCTTTGAATCCTTTACTCAAAAGCTGCTTTTCAATCTCCTTCATTTCACGAACTGCATTCTGTCCATTGCCACCCATGCCCTGTTTCTCCATTGCTTTTTGTAATGATTCACGAAGTTGCTGCTGTTCTTTATATATTTCCAAAAGCTTTTCTGCTTCACCTTCCTGGTCGCCATCTTCACCATCTCCTTCACCACCCTGACCTTTTTCTTTGCCTTTCTGCTGACCACCCGACTGTGCTTGTCCCTCTTTGCCTTCACCTTTTTTTCCATCTTTCCCTTCTTTCCCATCCTTCATTTTCTTGGCGAGACTTTCCTGTTTCTGTATAATATCAGGAAGCTGCATATCACCCTTTCCTGACTTGCCCGGCTTAGACTGACCCATACCCGAACCCTTCATTTCCATTTGCATATTGTTAAGCGCATCGCTCAAAAAGTCGGCCAGTTTGTTAGCCGATGTTACAGCATATTGCTGGTTGGAAACACCACGCGGTACCATATTATCTGCAAGGTCTGTTATAGCCTTATCAACATAGTAATGTACATTGCCAACTTCGGCAGTAATCTCTTCCGTAATCTTTGGATTGCGCAGTGACATTGCAAAGATACTGTCGTCAACATGCCTGAACTGCTGCTTAAGATCCTGTTGCCTTTTCAGGTTTTTACTGAATGATGATGAGTGTGTAGTGCTGCCTTTAAATTTGCCCATCACATCTTCCTGAGAGAATGAATAGGCCAACAGGTTATCCAGGATCTGGCGCAGCATCTTTACATCTTCTTCCATTTGTTCCATATCACCACCGGCCATCATCTCCATCATCTGGCCACCCATTTGTTTCATCTTCTGCCCTGCAGATTTCTGCTTTGGCTTCGCTTTTTGCTTACTGTCTTTTTGTTCTTTTTTAAGTTCGTCAGATGCTTTTTGCATATCATCCTCAACACTCTTTTCTTCGTTTTTATCCGTAGGGATATCCATAGGTTTTTTCAGATCGTCATTCTGTTTTTCAAGTTCGCGAAGCTCCTCCTGTATCTGGTCAAATTCCTTATTTATCTCTTCCTGCTTTTCAGCAGAATTCTTTTCACTCTCTGCAAGCTTCTCCTGTTTATCGCCAAGATCTTTAAGTTTGTCAGCAAGCTGTTCAGCTTTCTTTTCTACATAAAAACGCTTCGTCAGTTCTACAAGCTGCTCAAGATTTTTTGTTTGGTTTTTACTGTTTTTCTTAAGTTCGTCAACTTTATCAAACAGTTCTTCCTTCTGTAGTTTATTGGTAAGGTCTTTCAACTGATCCAAAAGCTTTTTGTTTTTCTCAGCTTCTTTTTCATTTTTGTCAAGACGTTTCATAAGCTCTTCTTTAAACTCATCTTTCTTTTCAGGGTTGAATTTTTCAAGATTCTCTTCAAGCTTTTTAGAGAATTCTTTCATCATTTCATCCTGTTGCTGCTGACGGTTTATGAAGTCCTGGATCTTCTTCTGGTCTTTAAAATCCATGTTGTTCTTCTCCTTGCCCATCTTCTGCAGCTTGTCCAGTTCGCTCAGTTGTTTGTCCTGATTCTTGATCGATTTCTCCAGACTATTGATGTTGCTGTTCTGTTCCTGAAGTGCTTCTTCTCGTTTTTCTTCCTGAGTAAGTTCTTTATGTGAAAACACCGATGACTTAGCCGATTTATAATTGTGTACGGCATCATTATCAAAAACCTCAAAATAGTATTCGTAGCGAATACCTTCTTTCAGCGAAAGCCCATCAGGGAAAGTATAGTAAAAACGATCGTACACATCTTTCTTTACAGGCAATGTTCCACGTTTGGCAGCATCGGGATTATCCTGTGGATAGTAAACAATCTGTAGTTTTGTCAAACCGTAATCATCGGATAACTGACCAAGCACAATCTCCTTGTCAAGCTTTAAACTGTCTGGTGCAACAGCTACAGCGATAGTTGGATACTGATCTTTGATCGTTGTAACCTGATATTGCAGTTTTTCGTGGTTTTTGACCTTAATATTTGAAGTAAGTATTTGATAATCTGTATTATGCATTATAATTTTAGACAAAGAGAAGCCATTTTCGTTATTTACAAACGAACTTGCCTGACCTTGGCTCTGCCATTCAATAGCGTTGGTTGCTAACGCCTCTACCCTCCAGGTAACTTTAGTACCTTCGGGAACAACGGCATTCCCTGTTCCACGGATAACTTCAGATTTCTTACCAAGATAAGACGGGAAGGTAAGCACCATCTCGAAGTTTGCAATTGTTGGAACAGCAACAACATTCAGTTCATAAGGCTGAGATATAACATCATTCGCAGTCAGTTCAAATTCAATGTTTTTTGAAGGCTTTTCGAAACGGTATTGGAATACACCCGGCTTAACATTTTCTAAATAATAATTTTCCTTGCCAATGGTTATCATCGCATTTTCCGGAACCACATTTCCCTGTGTTTTTACCTGAAGTAAAAAATCGGTGTCCTGCTGGGCCGTCAACGAATTATTGATGACCACAAATTCAAAGGGTGCCGGTGGTGCGAAATGCTTGCCATAATGCACTACCCTATCCAGGCTTTGTGTGAATACTTCAGCATTACCGCTGATCATAAAAAACAAAATCAACAGTAACGGAATTGCAGCATACGGAATGTATTTTACATTCTTTTTAAAATTTATCGCATTGCTGAAAGGTACAGGCTGAAGGTTATTCGCCTTTTGCTCAATCGATGCTACTAACAATTCCGACTGTTCGCTTTGGGAAGACAGCTGGAGGAAATTGGTAAGCTTGTCATTAATTTCGGCAAAATGCTTACCGATGATGTCGGATGCCTGACGGTAATCGATTCCCTTCTGCAGTTTGAACAATTTAAATACCGGAAACAGGATAAACCTGAACAGAAGAAAAAGTTCAACAGCTATAAAGAGCCAGAACAAAATAGTACGCCCACCCTGCGGCAGCCATAAAAAATATTCTACCAGCAACGTGAAAATAAAATACAGCAGGCCAAGTCCTATAAAAAATATTGTTCCACGTAAAAGTTCGTTGGTATAATACTTCCTTATAAAGGCTTCCAGCTTGGAATAAATAACATTTTTTGCTTCCAAAATCTAGACAATTGTTAATAACTGATAAAAATACAAATTCCGCCGAACTATTAAACGTAAAAAATGCTATAATCTAATGGGTTATCAGCATCTCACACCTCTCAATTGTTAATAACTTCAAATTCCATGTTCAAATTAGCTGTGAAGGAAATTTCATAATTGTATCTTTGCATCTTAAAATTTAAGTAACAATGTCTAAGCAAGTTCGCGTGCGTTTTGCACCAAGCCCAACAGGCCCTTTACACATTGGTGGTGTAAGGACTGCCCTCTTTAATTATTTATTTGCCAAAAAACATGGTGGCGTATTCTACCTTCGTATAGAAGATACAGACCAAAACCGTTATGTTGAAGGTGCAGAAGAATACATTATCGAAGCGCTTAACTGGTGCGGTATTCCGTTTGACGAAGGTGTGGGTAAAGAAGGAAAATTTGGACCTTACCGCCAGAGCGAAAGAAAAGAGATTTATAAACAATATGCACTTAACCTGATTGAAAACGGTTGGGCCTACTATGCTTTCGATACTCCTGAAGCACTTGATGCCTTAAGAGCAACTGCCGAAGCTGAAGGAAAAACATTTATTTACAACCATACTAACCGTGAGAAGCTTGATACATCATTAGTGCTTGCTGCCGATGAAGTTCAGAAAAGAATTGAAAATGGTGAGCATTATGTTATCCGTTTCAAAACTCCGGTTGAGGAGACATTACACCTGAAAGATATTATCCGTGGTGATATTAAGTTTGAAACCAACCTGCTTGACGACAAAGTTCTGTTCAAAAGCGATGGTATGCCTACCTATCACCTGGCCAATATAGTTGATGACCACCTTATGGAAACCAGCCACGTTATCCGTGGTGAAGAGTGGTTGCCTTCCCTGCCCCTGCATGAACTATTGTACAAGGCCTTTGGATGGGAAGCGCCTCAGTTTGCTCACCTTCCGCTTATACTTAAACCGGTAGGTAATGGTAAGCTTTCTAAAAGAGATGGCGATAAATTAGGATTCCCGGTATTCCCGCTTGAGTGGAAAAACCCTGACGGAACCATTTCATCCGGCTACAGGGAGAAAGGTTTCCTTCCTGAAGCTGTGATCAACTTCCTTGCTTTGTTAGGATGGAACCCGGGTACTGACCAGGAACTATTTGACCTTGATGAACTAGTGCAATTATTTGATCTTGAAAGAGTTCATAAAGCAGGTGCTAAATTTGACCCTGAGAAAAACAAATGGTTCAATCACCAGTATTTTGGAAGACAGGATAATGAGGTATTAGCGCAACAACTACAGCATACATTGGTTGAGAAAGGAATCAACAGGCCAATAGAAATGGTTACCGAAGTTGTAGGCCTTGTTAAAGAACGTGCAAGCTTTGCAAGTGAACTTTGGGACCTTACCGACTTCTTCTTTGTTGCTCCAACTTCTTATGACGAGAAAGCAGCAAAAAACTGGAAGCCAGAGACTGCAGAAGTGATGACAAAGCTTATCGATGTTCTTGAAAACATTGCAGATTTCTCTTCAGCTAATATAGAGAGCCTTGTAAAAGCCTGGATGGAACAAAACGAGATAGGAATGGGTAAGGTTATGCAACCACTCCGTTTGAGCCTTGTAGGGGCTGTAAAGGGGCCTCATTTGTTCGATATCATTGCTCTGATAGGTAAAGCTGAAACAATCAGCAGAATACAGAAAGCTATCGCAACTTTATAATAACGAAACCTTCCCTAGCCGGAAGGTTTTTATTTTATATAAAATCGTATCTTAACACCAATCAACAAAACCTTAATTATGGGAACTATTTTTTTAGGCGTAATCCTCTTTTTCGGATTGCTAATTCTTCTTTCATCATTCTTTACCGTTAAACAGCAGACAGCTGTAATAGTAGAACGTTTCGGGAAATTCCTGAGCATACGTCAGGCCGGGCTTCAGTGGAAAATTCCAATTATTGACAAGATTGCCGGAAGGATCAATCTTAAGATACAGCAGCTTGATGTAATCATCGAAACCAAAACCAAAGAGAACGTATTCGTGAAAATGAAAGTTTCGGTTCAGTTTGTAGTTATCCAGCAGAAAGTATACGAAGCGTTTTATAAACTTCAGTATCCTCACGACCAAATCACATCTTATGTATTTGACGTGGTTCGCGCAGAGGTTCCTAAACTGAAACTGGATGATGTTTTTGAACGCAAAGACGATATCGCAGTTGCAGTAAAAAGAGAACTTAACGAAGCAATGACGACTTATGGTTATGATATTATCAACACACTAATAACGGATATCGATCCGGATATCCAGGTTAAGAATGCGATGAACCGAATCAACGCTGCTGACAGGGAAAAATCGGCTGCTGAGTATGAAGCTGAAGCACAAAGAATTCGCATTGTCGCTAAAGCAAAAGCAGAAGCAGAAAGCAAAAGATTACAGGGCCAGGGTATCGCCGATCAGCGTCGTGAGATTGCAAGAGGACTTGTAGAAAGTGTAAATGTACTTAACGAAGTGGGCATCAATTCTCAGGAAGCATCGGCTTTAATTGTTGTTACACAGCATTATGACACCCTACAGGCGATAGGGGCAGATACTAATTCTAACCTTATACTCTTACCAAATTCACCACAGGCAGGAAGCGATATGCTGAACAATATGGTAGCGTCATTTACAGCTTCTAACCAGGTAGGTGAAGCTATAAAACAAGGGAATATGAAAAAAGGAAATGTAAGAAAGAAAAAGGAAGACGATTATCCTTCTTCTCATGAGAGCCATGAACACGAAAATCCTGAAACAGAATAAAAAAGAAAGTCCCGCCAAAATGAGCGGGACTTTTCTTTTAAAATATCTTTTTAAATAGCCAGGTCAAAGCAGCACTCTTTAGTGGCCCGGAAAATGTTCCTAAAACCCCAAGTATCTTTTTAGGGGTCTCCCCTATCATGTTCATTGGCTCAAGGCTTTCCTTTGTGTCTTCAAAGCTCCTTTTAACTTTAGCATAAGCAAGATCTTTCTCTACTTTAAGTATTTCAAGATCTCTGTTTATTTCATCATATGTGGTGTATACTTTCGTGTTCATAATTGCTTAGTATTTCTTTAAAAATATCCTTGAAAACCTTGATAACATTGGGCCTTCAACAATTTTATCCTGTACATAATATACCACAATAGCCATAACGAGATAAATAACTCCCACGATAAGAAAGCCATAGGCAAAATTATCGAGCCAGTATCCTATACCTAATGCTGCGGCAATAGAGAAGAAAATAGTAACGATCATCAACATCACGGCCAAAAGAAATAGCTTTAGCATTGTGGTAGTTGATTTCATCAAAATCTTAAACCCCCAAAGCTTATAATACCTCAGGTTAACATCGATAAGCTTTTTTACTTCCTGTTTAAGATCTTCCGCGTTCTCTTTTATTTCTTCAAATGCCATATAGTAAATTATTTAGCAGACGTAGCTTTTGCGTCTTTTTTAAGCTCTTCAAGTTTTTTTTCAAGCATAGAGATAACATCTTCTGTCTTATGCTCAACATTGGTAACTATATTGTCAAGTGTGCTTTCAAGATCCTGCTTAGCAACACCAAATTTGCTCTTTACTGTTTCAGTAAGGTCATTTAGTTTATTCGTAAGATCATCTTTTTTTGCAAGAGCACCGTCTTTAATTTTTTTTCTTGTTTTAGATCCTTCCTCCGGAGCAAATAAAATTCCTAATGCTGCTCCTACTGCTGCACCTGCAAGTACAGCTACAATTGTTCCTGTTTTACCAGCCATGACATAATTTTTTTTGAATTAATAATTATAAAGATACCGACTTTAACATTTATAGGATGTTAATGTGCCGTTAATTGAAACCTAAAGAGTGTAAAATTGAAATAAGCCGTTTTTAGAGCTTATTACTACTATAAAGGTAAGAATACCTTTCCTAAAAAAAATAATTTGTTATAAATAATCTGACGAGGTCGCTTTTTTAAATATTAATCTATTAAAAAAATTATTACAATAGATATAATAAATAATATAAAATAAAGATGAATTTATAAAATCATATAAATAATAACTATACAAATGATTTTAAAATAAAATTGATAACAATGACAAACAAAATAGATATTATAAATAATATATAAAAATAATTTAAATATAAAAAATAATAGTTTATATTTATAACTATCCTACTATAAAATAAAACATATAATTTTTTAATGAAGTATCAGTTTTATAAATAATAGATAATAAATATAATTATTCTAATTTTAATAATAAATAATTATATATACATGTTTAAGAAAAAATGATACTTAGTATAAATATAATAGATTTTATGAATAATAAATAATATCAACTATTATTAAATTTATAATCAAAAATAACTATTTATGAGATGGGAAAAACGACTAAAATCAAAATAAAGCGATTTAAGAAGTTTTTGTTCACACAAACACACATACACATTGCCTAAAAATTTAAACACATTAAAAAGAATTATATGAGGTCTATTTTTTAAGTTTTTGTCTATATAAAATATTATTTCAATCGATTTTATAAATATTAAAAAAGCTCCAGATAAATCAGGAGCTTCTATAAATAAAATTTATTTTATACTATTCTTTGTTTTCTACTTTAGCCCAGGTGTCACGAAGACCCACAGTTTTGTTGAAAACAATTTTTTCTGCGTTCGTATCCGGGTCAACACAAAAATATCCTAACCTTTGAAACTGGTAACGCTCACCTGGCTCAGCACTTTTCAGGCTTGGTTCAAGGTAACCTTTAATAACCTCCAATGATTTTGGATTAATGTATTCTTTAAAGTCAATTTCTTTGTCAGCATCTGGAGCTTCATGTGTAAATAAACGGTCATAGATCCTTACTTCAGCTTCAACCGCATGCGCTATAGAAACCCAGTGGATGGTACCCTTTATTTTACGTAAGCTTGCTTCAGTTCCGCTACCGCTCTTACTCTCAGTATCATACGTACAGTGAATTTCGGTAATATTTCCATCAGCATCTTTAACAACGCTTTCGCCTTTTATAATGTAAGCATTCTTCAAACGAACTTCTTTTCCTAAAGTAAGACGGAAATATTTGTTGTTCGCTTCCTCTAAAAAGTCATCTCTTTCAATGTAAAGTTCTCTTGAAAAAGGTACCTCCCTGAATCCTGCAGACTCATCTTCAGGATTGTTTTCAGCCTCCATCCACTCTTCTTTTCCTTCAGGATAATTGGTGATGATAAGCTTCACGGGATCAAGAACAGCCATTACCCTTGGAGCAATTTTGTTCAAATCTTCCCTTACGCAAAACTCTAATAATGAAACATCTATAAGGTTTGTACGCTTAGCAATACCAATAGTATCTGCAAAATTACGGATAGATGCAGGAGTATATCCCCTTCTTCTCATACCCGAAATGGTAGACATCCTTGGGTCGTCCCATCCTTTTACATGGTTTTCCTGTACTAACTGAAGAAGCTTTCTTTTACTTACAACAGTGTGGCTAAGGTTACGACGTGCAAACTCACGTTGTTTTGGCCTTACTCTTCCTTCTGTATAGATCTGGTCAAGGAACCAATCATATAATTCCCTGTGCATAAGGAACTCAAGTGTACAAAATGAGTGTGAGATCGTTTCGATATAGTCACTCTCTCCATGTGCCCAGTCATACATTGGGTATATTTTCCACGCATTACCTGTACGGTGATGGTGCTTGTGTAAAATCCTGTACATGATAGGATCACGCATCAGCATATTGCTTGATGTCATGTCTATCTTTGCCCTTAAAACATAAGTTCCTTCTTCGAATTCACCATTTTTCATCCTTTCAAAAAGATCAAGGTTTTCTTCGATAGAACGGTTCCTGAAAGGACTATCGGTACCCTGTTGAGACGGTGTACCTTTTTGTTTTGCCATGTCTTCACTGCTCTGGCTGTCAACATAAGCTTTTCCGTTCTTAATGAACTGAACTGCCCAATCATACAACTCCTGGAAATAGTCAGATGCATAACGCTCTTCTGCCCATTGGTAACCTAACCATTCCACATCTTTTTTGATGGCGTCTACAAATTCCTGCTCTTCTTTGGCAGGGTTTGTATCGTCAAAACGAAGGTTTACAGGCGCATTATACCTAAGTCCAAGTCCAAAATTAAGGCATATTGCACTGGCGTGGCCTACGTGCAGGTAACCATTAGGTTCAGGAGGAAAACGAAAACGTAGTTTATCCTGAGATAAACCTTTTCCTAAATCCTCTTCAATAATCTGCTCAATAAAATTAAGTGATCTTTCTTCAGTCGACATAGCTTTAAATAATAAGAATGCAAATGTAGTTATTTTTTTTATGAGAGCCTGAGTAACTGAGGTACTTAGTAACTGAGTTTTTGAAGCAAAAAACAGGTGAATTTTAGAGCAAAAAAACTTTGTACCTTTGTCAGGAACTAAGGCACTAAGCGCCTCAGAAACTAAGCAAATTCATAAAAATGGACATTATCAAACTAAAAAACATACGTACATTTTCTTATCACGGCTGTCTTGTAGAAGAAAGCAAAATAGGATCTGACTACTCAGTAGATCTTGAAATTAAAGCCGATTTAAAACAATCAATGCAAACTGATGAGCTTGCTGATACAGTAGACTATGTGCATCTCAATAAGATCGTTGCCGAAGAAATGGCAATACGTTCAAAGCTTTTGGAGCATGTTGCAAAACGTATTGTTGACAGGGTATTTAATGAAATCCCAATGGTTATGAATGTAGTGGTTGGCGTATCAAAAATTAACCCTCCAATTGGTGGCGATGTTCAGGCCGTAACTATTGAAATTGAGGAAAACAGAAAATAAAAGACATAAAAAAACCGGGTTAATTCCCGGTTTTTTTATTCTTCTTAGTAGTATACTTTCGGTCTTTATAGAGATCCGATGCTGTGATAACGTGGGCAAGTGCATCTTTTGCCAACTCTTTGTTCAGTGGCACAGGTTCCAGTACCGTATCGTTCTTTATTTTAAACTGAAGCGGCTCCTTTTTAGGCTGCATAATTACCACCTGGTCTCCTACCCTAAAGGCATTTATATCATGGAACTGCATGATAGATCTTCCTGTAGCATCACTCTTTAGTTTCTTCAGGTTACGTCCAGGCATAGGGGTTTGAACATTCATTCCTATCATGTCAAGAATAGTAGGCGCAAGGTCGATCTGGCTGCATAACTTATCATATTTAGAACCTTTTGCAACTCCCGGAGCAATGATCAGTGCCGGTATGTGGAATTTATGGATTGGCACCAAATGTTTACCATAAGTACGGGTATTATGATCGGCTACAACAATGAATAAAGTGTTTTTGAAATAGTCTTCTTTCTTAGCCATTTCAAAAAATTTACCAATAGAAAAATCGGCATATTTCATAGCATTGTTAACCGTATTCTTTTGTTTATCATACAATTGTATCCTTCCATCAGGAAACTCAAAAGGCTCATGATTAGATGTAGAGAACATCAGTGAAAAGAATGGTTTTCCTTTTTTGCTTTTAAAATACTCATTCGCTTTAGTTACAAGATCTTCATCGCTGTAACCCCATGTTCCTTTAAGCGCATATTTATTTCCGTCTTTATCAAAATCTTCCTCATCAATGATATTTTCAAATCCGTTACCATTGAAGAACGAAGCCATATTATCAAAGTTGGCCATACCTCCATAGATAAAGCTGGTATCATAACCTTTGTCTTTAAACAGGTCAGCCAGTGTAAAGAATCCTGATTGTGAGTTGCTTAATTTCACAACACTTTCTGATGGTGAAGGCAGGAATCCGGTAACAACCGCTTCAATTCCTCTAACGCTTCTTGTACCGGTACAGTACAGGTTTGTAAATAGTAGACCTTCTTTAGTAAGTGCATCAAAATTAGGTGTCAGCGGCTTCCCTCCTAAGCTTCCTACATACTCAGCACCAAGGCTTTCCTGAAGGAAGATAACAACATTCATTGGTTGTGCATTAACCGTGTCAGGAGTTTGAGAATGTAATAATGGCAATTCAGCATCGGTAAAATCAGCCGGTTCAGCTGTCATGTACTTTTTCACCCTTGAGTACGCTTCGCTGGCTTCCATCTTCCCATACATCTTGGCAGGGTTATCTTCATTTTTTAGTGAATAGGCTGCAAAAGCAACAGTGTAAAGCGAATTCAGTCCCATGCAATTAGTAAGCTGGTCAAAAGAGAAAACAGCATTACTTCCGTTTACCGGTCTTTTAGACGTTAAGCTACCCCTTGCTCCAAAAAACAATAAAAAAGCCACAGGAAGGAATAAAATCAGCTTTATTTTATATGCTGCCTCTGGTGTAGCAAACAATGATTTCCTTTTTCTTGCCAACAAGAAGATAAATGTACCCATAACCACAAATGTGATTATGATAGAACTCAGGTAGCTTTTAAACAAAGTACCCATAACTTCTTTAGGATAGATAAGGTAATCAAGGAACAACCTGTTTGGCCTTGTATCATACTGCTTGATGAAATCAGAGCTCGAAAGTTCCATTATCAGCAGCAGGCACAGGAAAAGTATGTAATAGATATTTAAAAACCTGTTGATATAATGAAGATGCTTTGAAGGTATAAAAGTTATCAAAAGGAATGGCAGGAAAGACAAATAGCATAAAAGTATCAGGTCAAAACGCAAACCTATCGGGAAAATATACCAGTAATCGGGTGTATCATCTATTCTGTCTTTGAAGATAAAAAATAGAATTATCCTGCTTAATGTTGTAATAACCAACCCTATAAGCATAAAATTGATAATGGATTTCAGGTACGTCAGTTTTTTCATAAAAATTGTGTTAAAAATTTTTTACGAAATTATTAACTAATTATGAATCAAAGCTGAATTATTTAAAAATTAAGCAATTAATAATGAAAATAAAAATTGGTGTAATTTTTCTTGCGTTAGAGTAAAATATATGTAAATTTGCCAACCATATCACTAATGGCATCTTGGCCGAGTGGCTAGGCTCAGGTCTGCAAAACCTGCTACAGCGGTTCGAATCCGCTAGATGCCTCAACAAAAAAGCTTCAGTGAAAACTGAAGCTTTTTTTATATCTTATATTTTTCTATTTATTTTTCTCTGCCTTATCTTCTATCTTTTCAATTGTTTGCTGCATCTCATCCGGAAAAGAACCCTGTACTACCAATGCAACACCAAATACAATAAGGATAATGCTTATAGCCTGCTTGATCTTCATGATGTTTTTTACTGTCAGCCTGCTTCTTAGCTGCTTTGCAAGTGATATCTTACCAAGATCGATAATAAAATAAGTTGCAATTATAGAAACAAAGAATACCAACATTCTTGAAGGTACAAGATCCAGTTTAGGACCCCATGAAATTATGATGGCAAGCCAGAAACCAAGTACCCCAATATTAATGAAATTGAGCAAAAATCCTTTAAAGAAAAGGCTCAGATAGTTCTTTTTGATGATCTCGATCTCATCTTCACCCAGTAATTCTGCTTTGGATGTTTTCTTTACTTTAAAGAAAGAAATTATACCATAGGTTAGCATTACAATACCGCCGAATATGAAAAGTGCAGGTTCATCTTTAATTTTTTCGAGCAATTTATAGCTGCTGAAGTAAGCTATCAGTATAAATAATATATCAGATGAAATAGCACCCAGGTCAAAAGCGATTGCCGCTTTAAATCCTTTTAAAACACTGGTTTCTAATAGCACAAAAAATACCGCTCCCGGCATTATGCTTAATACAAAACCTACCGGTATGGCGCTTAGAATATCCTGTAACATTAACTTAATTTAGGTCATGCAAGTTACTATTTTAAATTTTTAAATGAAAACGTTATCGCTTTACATACACTCCGGTAAACAGTAAACCCGGGCAATGCCGCAACATTACCCGGGTTTATTTACCTAAACAAGAATATAATGACTATTTCACAACTGTAATCTGTGCATCATAACCCTCTACTTTATTTATTTTTTTAGGATTACCATAAATAGTCAGTCGCCCGTCTGAAGCTACAGTAGCATCTACAATTCCTTTTGCTGTTATTGTTGCCCTGGCATCTGAAGCTAAAGCAATTCTCACATCTTCTGTAGCAAGATCTTTTACATCAAACTGCCCGTCTGATGCTACAGCAGCTACCAAAACTTGTGCATTACCGTTAATATGGACCTGAGAATCTGCTCCTGCAGCAACATTAAGATTCTTTACATTCAAATTAAGATTAACCCTGCTATCAGGCGCGGCAGCAAGATTAAAATCTTTTCCTTTTATTTCATCTTTACCTGATACATTGGTATCCGGTCCAGCCGAAATACTTTCAATAGCAGCAGTATAATAAACAGTTAGGGTACCATCGCCATTAATAGCCAGTGCGTTTCCCCCATCCTGAACCTGCAATTCATCCTCTCCATTATGTATAACTGCTTTGTTTTCTGATGATTTTACCAGTGTAACCGTTACATCGCCAGATATCGATAAGGTTTTAAATTCCTTAAGTTCTATAGTTTTTTGTGCCGCTACAAGGTTAAAAACGGCAATAGCGCTAAGTGTAAAAAGTGCTTTCATGATTTTTATTTTAATTGATTGATTAACTTCTTTTATACAAAGACATCCCTATTTTCAGATTGTTACAGTTTCATAAAAAAAGAACCCTGAATAGTATGCTATTCAGGGTTCTTTTATCTTTTATAATCGTAAGCTTATGCTTTCTTTATATTTCCACCTGCAAATGTCTTTTCGTTAACCTGCGGAGGGTTTCCGTAAATAACGATATCTCCTCCTGCCCTTGTTTTTGCTTCTACAAATTCGGTTGCATGTACATCTGCTTCCCCACCGGCATTAATGCTTACGGTAGTTTGTTTTGTTATGAACGATTTACCTTTAAAGATACCCCCTGAAGTAATAACTATCTCCTGGTTATCTGCCGTTCCGCTAATATTCAGTATACCACCCGAGTTTGCTTTTGAACTTAGTTTTTTTACATCAAGATTAAGCTTGATCTCAGCCCCTTCTTTAGCATTTAATATAAAAGCAGTAGCCTTAAAAGTATCCTGAGAAGCTACTCTCGATCCTTCGCTTGCTTCTACCTGGTCAATATTGCCTTTGTAGTATAGTGTAACACTTACATTATCGCCTTTAAGCAGTTTGGTTGTTTTCATCCTTACTTTAAGCTCGTTGTTTTTAGTGACAACTTCTACATTTTCTTTACCTTCACCTTTAATAACTATTTTATTTTCAGCAGCTTTTACCAGTAATACATCAATTTGGTCAAATGCTCTTACGGTAGTAAAGTCTCCAAGGCTTTTAGTTATATCCTGTGCAGATACAAATTGGAACAGCATGATTGCTGCTAATACAATCATTTTTTTCATAATGGTCAATTTTAATTTATCTTTTAAAGACTGCATAAACAGTCCGTTTATTACACTTTATGCCTTTTTTCCCAGAAGCTGGAAGTCAAGCTGTTTCTTAACAAGATCGGCATTTTTTACTTTTACATATACTTCGTCGCCCAGTTGCAGTATGTTGTGGGTAACCTCACCTACAAGTGCATATTGCTTTTCGTCGAAAGTATAGTAATCATCTTTGATCTCACGGATACGGCACATGCCTTCGCATTTGTTAGATACGATCTCTACATAGATACCCCACTCAGTAACGCCAGAGATCACGCCTAAGAACTCTTCATCCTTATGGTCGAGCATATACTTAACCTGCATGTATTTAATGCTGTCACGCTCTGCATTTGCCGCAAGGTTCTCCATACTTGATGAATGTACACATTGTTCTTCCAGTACTTCTTCATCGGCAGACTTGCCTCCATCCAGGTAATACTGAAGCAAACGGTGTGCCATTACATCGGGATATCGTCGGATAGGCGATGTAAAATGCGAGTAATAATCAAATGCAAGTCCATAATGGCCTATGTTATGCGTAGAATATTTCGCCTTACTCATAGTCCTTATTGCCAGCGTATCAACAAGGTTTTGTTCTTTTTTACCCTGTACATCGCTCAATAAATTATTCAGTGATTTAGATACTGTAGACTTGTCCCTGAAATTAATGTTATAACCAAATTTAGAAATAACAGTCTGCAGATTGATAAGCTTGTCTTCATCCGGTTCATCATGAATACGATATACAAATGTTTTCTCCTGTTTACCAATAAACTCAGCTACTTTCCTGTTGGCTAACAACATGAATTCTTCAATAAGATGATTAGAATCTTTTGCTTCTTTAAAGTATACGCCTGTAGGCTCTGCTGCTTCATTAAGATGGAATTTTACTTCAACCTTATCAAAAGAAATAGCACCATTAGACATTCTTTTTCTTCTCAGTATTTTAGCAAGTTCATCCATTTTCAGGGTTGCCTCCTGAATAGGTGAACTAACAGTATACTCCTCCCCTGTCAGTGATATTTCAGCAGGAATAGTATTTCCTTTAGTTTCAATGATATGCTGCGCTTCCTCATAAGCAAAACGCTGATCGGAATAAATAACAGTACGTCCAAACCATTGGTTAACAACTTCTGCTTTATTGTTCAGTTCAAATATGGCAGAGAATGTATATTTCTCTTCATGAGGGCGTAAAGAACACGCAAAGTTTGATAATACTTCAGGAAGCATAGGTACTACCCTGTCTACCAGGTATACTGATGTTGCACGGTTATATGCTTCTTCATCGAGTATGGTACCCGGTTCAAGGTAATAGGAAACGTCAGCAATGTGAACCCCTATCTCATAATTACCATTATCCAGTTTTTGGAATGACAAGGCATCATCAAAATCTTTTGCATCACGGGGGTCAATGGTAAATGTAAGTACATCACGCATATCCCTTCGTTTTGCAATTTCCTCAGGATGAATCGCTGTATCAATTTTTTGTGCAAATACCTCTACATCAACTGGGAAATCATAAGGTAATCCATATTCTGCAAGTATGGCATGAATCTCGGTATTATGTTCTCCGGGTCTTCCTAATACACGTGTTACTTCTCCAAAAGGACTATCTGCTTTAGCCGGCCAGTCATCCAGTTTTACAAGTACAACATCGCCATTCTGGGCATTACCTTCTTTACCTTTAGGGATAAAGATATCGGTATACATCTTAGGGTTGGCAGTAGATACAAAAGAGAAATTCTTCTGGATATCAATAACACCTACAAATTCTGTTTTAGCTCTTTCAAGTATTTCAACTACTTCACCTTCAGGTTTTCTTCCTCTTCTTCGGTTGTATATATATACTTTAACCTTGTCTTTATCAAGGGCTTTATTAAGATTATTGGTAGGAATAAAAACATCTTCTTCCAATTCAGGCGAAACAAAATAAGCTGTTTTCCTGCTGGTCATATCAATGGTTCCTTCTATATAATCTGCTTTGGCAATTACCGTGTACTTGCCTCTTTCAGTCTCTTCGATCTTTTCCTGGGAAGCAAGGATCTTAAGTTCCTTGATTATCTCATTACGGCTTTTGGTATCATTTAATTCCAGTATTGCCGATATCTGTTTATAGTTGAATGATTTATTAGGGTCTTTGGCGAGAATCTTGTAGATTTTACTCGAAAAATCTTTCTCTTTTTTAGGTGACGGGCGTCCGTTCTTCTTGTTCATATATCTTAAAATAATGCTGAAAATTACAAATTACTTATAGATATATCAGCGTTTTAATGAAATAATAACTTTTAAAACTTTAAATTTATAGACATATACGACCGAAACTATCTTATATGAAAGACTTTATAACTGCTGCAGTATTCAACTACCCTCACGAAATAACCATCTTAAAGCACCTGCTCCAGGATGAGGACATCCAATACTACTTCGAAAACGAAACCATTGCCGACCTCATGCCAATGTACTCTTACGCCAACGGTGGCATTAAACTCAAGGTACATCCTGACGATCTCGATACCGTAAAAGAAATAATAACAAGACTTGACACAGGAAATAATTTAAAAATCGTCTGAAGTTGAAAAAGGTTTTCAACACTTATTAAATAAAACAAAAAAAGAAGATTTTAAAAATTTAAATTTTTGATGGTTATGATTGCGTGTTGATATGTGCAATAACTTTTTTCCTGACGGTGAACTTTTCGACTTATACAATTTTATACAAAGCTATCAACAGTGTTAAGTAAATGTAAATTTTTAAAAATCAGTATAGATACAAAATTTCTGTACAGGTTATTAACAATCGTTGATTAGCTTTTTTACCCTGAATTTTTTAATAAGTTTCATTGTTAATATCTGTTAATAACCCGTGTTAATGTTTTGATAACATTCGGTAAAAAAGTAAAAAATAAATTTGGTTTTAATGTTTGGGTTTTGCATTAGTAAAATTTCGCTACCCTTCTAAAAAATTTTGTCTTTTTTGATTTATAGTTATCAACAGAAACTGTTAAAATTCAACACCCTTTAAACACAGCACTTTACAAATATTATCAACATTCTTGTATTTTAACATATTTAGTTATATATTATCTGTGCCGATTTTACCTAAATAATTGATTTTTAAGGGATAGAATTATTTAGGGCTCAATTTTTTTTCCGCGGTGCTTACGCACGAATTTTATTCACCCACGCCGGGCAAAATTACCGCTTCAATCTTATATAAATGTTATTTTCAGCAAATCTGCATTGCAGACCGCAATTATTTATAATTTTGCAGTCTAAACTATTATGTACATGAAAATATCTATCGGCAACGACCATGCAGGGCCTGATTATAAACTAGCTATTGTAAAACACCTTGAAAGTAAAGGTATAGAAGTGATAAACCACGGTACAGACACTTTTGACAGTGTTGACTACCCTGACTTTGTTCACCCGGTAGCCAATGACGTTGAGAACGGTGTGGTAGATTTTGGAATAATCATCTGCGGAAGCGGAAACGGTGTAGCCATGTCGGTTAACAAACACCAAAAGGTAAGAGGAGCGCTTTGCTGGATCAAAGAGATCGCAGTATTGGCACGCCAGCACAACGATGCTAACATCATAAGCCTGCCTGCGCGTTACACATCAATACAGCAGTGTATAGAAATGGTTGATGCTTTCCTTAACACTTCTTTCGAAGGAGGGCGCCACCAGAACAGAGTTGATAAAATAGCTTGTAAATAGTATCACCTAAGAAATATGAGCGGCCATTCCCATTCACATAAACACGTTGTAGAGGGGAAGAACCTGCTCTTCTCTATATTTCTTAACATTATCATAACATCAGCACAGGTTGTCGGCGGGATTATTTCCGGCAGCCTCGCGCTTTTGTCTGACGCATTGCATAACTTCAGCGATGTAATTTCTTTGGTCATCAGCTATGTTGCACACAAACTTTCGCACAGGCAGGCCACACTCAAACAAACTTTCGGACTCAAAAGAGCAGAACTCATTGCAGCTTTTGTCAATGCGCTTACGCTTATCGTGGTCGCTATCATATTGATATATGAAGCCGCATTGCGATTCTTCAATCCTGTAACCATTGCACCCTCGCTGGTAATATGGATGTCTGCATTGGGTATAGTTGCCAACGGACTTAGTGTTGCCTTACTTAAAAAAGACGCCGACCATAACCTGAATATGAAATCGGCATACCTGCACCTGCTTACCGATATGCTGGCTTCCATAGCCGTATTGATAGGAGGGATACTGATGAAGTATTTCCACATCTATTGGGTAGATAACGTGATGACGCTGGCCATTGCAGTATATCTTATTATTGTAGGTTTCGATCTTTTGAAGAAAGCCACCTATATGCTGATGCTTTTCACACCCGAAGAAATAGATATTGAAGAAATCATTGATGAGGTCCACAAAATTTCGGGCTGCGCCCATTTGCACCATATCCACGTCTGGCACCTGAACGAGGAAGAACTCCACCTCGAAGCTCACTTGGACTGCAGCGAAGATATTACGCTATCGCAATTCAACATACTGCTGCACAAAATAGAGGATGTGCTGTTCCATAAATTTGGCATCAACCACGTAAACATCCAACCGGAATTCAAAAAAGAAGATCCGAAGGATTTTATTGTACAGGACTAAGATAAGAGCAGTAGTCAGTATTCAGTAGCAGTTTGCAGTGCCACCCTGTCATTGCGAACGTAGCGCAGCGGAGTGTGGCAATCTATTTGTTATTTCGAATGACGTCGAGAAATCTCATATCAGAAAAATAAAAAAAATCCGGCCTAAGCCGGATATCTAGTTAGAAATACTCACCGCGCGTTTCATATAGCTGTTAGTTTCTACCTGTTTCAGCATAAAATGAGCCACATCGTTGCGGGCAATTTTAAGTGACAATCCTTTGACCTTGCTATCAAAACCTACTTTATAGGCTTCTGTTTTCTCGCCATCGGTAAAGGCACTGGGGCGAACTATGGTATAATCCAGCCTGCTGCCAAAAACATGGCGTTCCTGCATTTCGTGGTCTTTAAAAGCTTTCCTCAGAAATACACCAAAAATGATTTTCCACACCAGGTTGAGATTGCCACGACTGTCACCCAATCCCAATGTCGTTTCGCAAATCAGGCGTTTTACACCATTGTTCTTCATGGCGGAGATGATATTCTTCGTTCCTTCAGAACGCACGGTTCCTTTGTTTCCGTCGCCGATAACACACAGCACAGCATCCTGTCCGGAAATAGCATTATTGACATCTTTAGGGTTAAGGATATCGCCCTGGATAATGGATAATTTCTCATGGCTGATCGCTGAAAGTTTTTGTGGGTTACGCGTAAAAGCGGTTACAGTATAACCCTGTTTTAGAGCCTGTTGCACTAATGGAGTTCCTACACTCCCTGTAGCACCAAAAATGATTAGTTTCATGATGATTGATTTTTTTTGGTAAAACTACTGTGGGTATGCTTCAGGAAATAGAAAAAAAACGACAGTCGCTATTTAGCAAAAGCCTTGGGTGTTTTTCCGGTAAAAGCTTTGAATACTTTTATGAAATGCGACTGGTCTGAAAAACCATTTTCATATACGATATCGGTTAGCTTATCATAATCATTTTCAGTCAACTGCTCCAACGAAGACTGGAACTGTATTATTTTAGCAAACTGCTTGGGAAGCAGCCCGGTTTCAGCGGCAAAACGACGCTCAAAGGTGCGTTTATTAACTCCAATACTATCACATACTTCGGTCATGGAAACCTGTCCGCGATTCTCAATAATGATTAACAGAGCTTCTTTAATCCTGGCATCCAATGACTCCTGCTTTTGTACAAAAACCGAAATGAGGTAATGGGTGATAGTATCAATCTGTTTGTTGATATCACCAGTGGTTTCCAGCTGCACAACAGCATTGGTAACGGCAACATCATTCAGTTCTAGGAGATTGTAACAATTATCGTTAATGCTTTTAGGGTCGATATTAAAAAGGCGACGAAGTATAAAAGGATAGAACTGAAATACGATCATACGGTAAGGTGCATCAAACAACAGCTCGACAGGCTCCAGTGTCTGTCCGTAGATAAAGAAGAAAGGCATATCCTTATTTTGAGGGATAACTTTTAATCCGTTTTCCGACTCAAAGTAGATCAGCCCGGGATAGCCATCGGCAAAAAAGGGCAGCACCGTCTTTTGATTTGCTGTTCCTTCAAAAACCATTACACTCCTTACAAAGAGGGCGATGTCATCATGAGGCTGTAGTTCCTTAAAGTTCATTATATTAGTATGATTCAGTTAATTGATTTTCAAGAATATCGAACACATTCATATCTTCAATCGTGCTGATATCCCATGGTTTTTCGGTTGAGATAGTAACAATTATTCTGTTGTTACTATCTGTATATTCCTTTATAATTTCACAGTTAACGATTCCTTCTACGGGATAAATACTATTCGTATCCAAATTCTCGGTTGTAACAACAGGCACTTTTTCATGAATGATATGCTTTTTATTCCAGGCATCAATAAAAGTACATTCTACAAAACCTGGTTGGTGGGCATCTATAAATTTTGTAATTTTTATTTTAAGGGCTTTCATTCGAAAATTAAATTTAAGCTAAACCTACAAAAAATACGTTGACAAATTTTTCTGCGGGAGGCAAACCTCAAAAAATATTTCTTCATATTTGTATCCCTATTACAATTCCAAATGACAAACCTAGAATACATTGCCGGACAGGTAACTGCCCCAAAAAAAGGCATTGAAGCCACGCTGAAACTTTTAGACGAAGACTGTACCATTCCGTTTATCTCCCGCTACCGTAAAGATGCTACCGGCAATCTTGATGAGGTGGTAATCGAGCAGATCGCGAAGCTGAGCCAGAACTTTACGGCTATTGTAAAGCGTAAGGAAGCCATCCTAAAAAGCATCACCGAACAAAACGCCCTTACGGGCGAACTATCGGCTAAGATAAACGGCAGTTTTGACCTTACCGAACTGGAAGACCTATACCTGCCTTACAAAAAGAAAAAGAAAACCCGTGCCGACGTTGCCCGTGAAAACGGACTCGAGCCATTGGCCAAGATTATCATGTCGCAAAATGCAGACGATATCGACTTTATCGCTTCAAAATACCTGAATGATAAGGTAGCCAATGAAGACGACGCGCTTCAGGGCGCACGTGATATCATTGCCGAGTGGATCAACGAGAATGTATACATCCGTAAATCGCTCCGCCGAATTTTCGGCCGCAAAGCGGCTATAACAACCAAGATCACCAAAGCGGGCAAGGAAGACGAAAAGGCGAAGAAATTCGAACAGTATTTCGACTGGTCCGAAAACCTGACCAAGGCACCATCACACCGACTTCTTGCCATGCTGCGTGCCGAGAATGAAGGTTTCATAAAATTTAAAGTAGAGATAGAGAACGACGAAGCCCTTGATTTAATGGAGCAGTCGGTTATAAAAAATAACCGCGAAACCGCGGGCCAACTACAACTGGCCATACAGGACAGTTATAAGCGCCTGTTGGCTCCGGCAATCAGCAATGAGGTATTACAGGAAGCTAAAGCCAAAGCAGATGCTACAGCGATTCAGGTATTCGCCGGGAACCTAGGGCAGCTGCTGTTAGCGCCGCCATTAGGAGAGAAGCGCATCCTGGCTATTGACCCTGGTTTTAGAAGCGGTTGTAAAATAGTATGCCTTGACGAAAAAGGCGACCTGCTGTACAACGAAACGATTTTCCCGCACGCACCGCAAAACGAATCGGCTATCGCCATGAAGAAGGTACGTTCGATGGTCAATGCCTATAAGATAGATGCTATCTCGATAGGTAACGGTACCGCATCACGTGAAACGGAACATTTCATTAAAAAAATTGCGTTCGATAAGCCACTACAGGTATTTGTGGTAAGCGAGGCGGGTGCATCGGTATATTCGGCATCCAAGATCGCAAGGGATGAATTCCCAAGCTATGATGTAACGGTTAGGGGAGCTGTATCTATCGGCCGCAGGCTGAGTGACCCGTTAGCCGAATTGGTTAAGATCGAACCTAAGGCCATAGGCGTAGGGCAATATCAGCACGATGTTGACCAAAGCGCCCTTAAAGACGAACTGGACACCGTGGTAATGCGCTGCGTGAACTCGGTAGGGGTAAACATCAACACGGCTAGTAAATCGCTTCTGGGCTATGTTTCGGGCATTGGCGAGAAGCTGGCAGAGAACATTGTGGCCTACCGTAGCGAAAACGGTCCGTTTGAAGACCGTAAGCAGCTGAAGAAAGTACCAAGGCTGGGGGAGAAGGCTTATCAGCAGGCGGCGGCATTCGTAAGGATTCCAAATGCAAAGAATCCGCTGGATAATTCTGCTGTACACCCTGAGGCTTATGCTATCGTCGAGAAAATGGCAAAGGATATGAAGCTGAAGACTGCCGACATGGTTTCTAACAAAGAGGCTATTAAAAAGATAAACATTGATACTTATGTTACCCCAGAGATTGGGAAGCTTACGCTTCAGGATATCCTGAAAGAACTCGAAAAACCGGGTCTTGATCCGCGTAAAGCCGCGAAGGTATTTGAGTTCGACCCGAACATCAGAAGTATAACCGATCTGCGCACAGGCATGATATTGCCGGGCATTGTGAATAATATTACCAACTTTGGCTGTTTTGTAGATGTAGGCGTTAAAGAAAGCGGACTGGTGCATATCTCGCAGCTTAAGGAAGGTTTTGTGAGCGATGTAAACGAGGTGGTAAAACTGCATCAGCACGTAACCGTAAAAGTTACAGAGGTAGATGAAGCAAGGAAAAGGATTGCATTGACGATGGTGTTGTAAGTAAGGAGTTGATATTTAATAGTATAAAAACATGTAAGATTATACATTGTAATAAAAAATAAATATCTTAGCAGCTTAACCAAACAACAAAAAATATTAAAATGGGAAAATTTGGAATTTTTGAGATGCTGGGCCTGTTAATGGTGCCTATCCTTATTGTAAGTATTATTGTACTTGTAAGCTACTGGAAACTGTTTGAGAAAGCAGGCAAACCGGGGTGGGCAGTATTGATCCCTATTTACAGCACACTGGTATTGCTTGAGATCATCAGGAAACCATGGTACTGGCTACTGCTGATGATTATACCGGGACTGGGTATTATATGGGGTATATGGGCGCTGAACCTTTTTGTGAAAAGCTTTGGAAAAAGTGAAGGCTTTACCATTGGATGCCTTTTCCTGCCGTATGTGTTTTTCCCTATCCTTGCATTCAGCAAAGACACAAACTACATACATAACATTCCTAATGAGATGAATGCTATTGGCGTAAGCGAAGCATAACATTGTCATAATGAATACTATATAAAACAAAACCCCGATAAGATACTTATCGGGGTTTTTATATACGATCTATAATAATTATAGTTTGTTTTCGTCTTGCGAAGCTGGTTTTTTTGGCGCAGAAGTCTGGTGGTCTTCACCATCTTTAGCAGCGTTTTTGAATTCCTTGATACCTGAGCCAAGCCCTTTCATCAATTCCGGAATTTTTTTACCTCCAAAAAGAAGCAGAACAACAGCAATGATCAAAATTATTTCAAAAGTTCCTAATTTTCCCATGACAACACGTAATTAAATTTCGACAAAGTTAACTATAAATTGATTTACAACAAGTATTTACGGTAAATATTTGGAAATGGTTTGCGTTAAATAAAATAAATCGACAATCAGCCGTTTTGATACCATAATGTTTACCGAGATAGAATAATAAAAGTAGGGCAGTATTAGTATATTTGTCAATTAAAGACGTACCATGAACGCAAAGAGGCTTAAAAGGCAGATAATCAAAAAAAAGCTGTTCAACAAGAACCGCCTGGTGATACTGAATGAAGATACTTTTGAGGAATTATTTTCTTTTAAGCTAAACCTCATGAATGTTTTTGTGGCCATAACAACTATCAGTATTGTTATGATCGCACTTACTACCTATATCATTGCCTTTACCCCGTTAAGGGAGTATATTCCGGGTTATGCCTCTACAAAACTAAAGCGCGAAGCTACTGCAAATGCCATAAAGAGCGATTCCCTGCAGAAAGTGATGAATGAGAATGCCTTTTATCTGGCTTCGATAAAAAAAGTGCTTACCGGAGATCTTGAGCATACTAAGCTAAGCCGCGACTCAATACAGCCGGCAGAGCAAAAAGACCTTAGCAATGTAGATCCGGGGCCATCGGCTGCCGAAAAAAAATTGCGTGATGAGGTTGCCCTCGAAGATAAGTACAACCTCTTTGAACAGGCAAAACCAAAGGTAAGCCTGGTGCTTTTCCCTCCTGTTAAAGGACATATTACTGACCCCTATAGTTCTAAAGACAAACATTTTGCAGTAGATATTGCGGTGGCCAAAGACACGCCTATTAAAGCTGTTGCAGCCGGAACCGTTATACTCGCCGACTGGACACCAACTAATGGTAATGTGGTGATCATTCGCCATAATGACGGAATCATCTCTGTTTATAAGCATGCAGCATCACTGACCAAAGACCAGGGAGATATTGTTAAGTCTGGTGAGGTCGTTGCGATGGCAGGATCTACAGGCACGCAGTCTACAGGTGTGCACCTGCACTTTGAGCTTTGGAAAGACGGATACCCAATTAACCCAACCCAATTTATAGATTTTGAATAATGGATAATTTTATAGCTAACGTATTTCAGATTTCTTTACTATGCGGCATTTGCTTTTTGGCAGGCGCTGCAATAATGTACATTTTTCCGCCAAAGAAAATAAACTGGCTTTATGGATACCGAACCGTAGCTTCGATGAAATCGCAGGACCGATGGGAGTTTGCACAGCGCTATTCGACCCTACAGATGTTTAAGGCATCGGTGTTTATGATCGTAATTTCGTTTACAGGATTTCTTTTTCCAGAGGCTGTAGTGGCCCGCCTTATAGGATCGCTCATTATTACGATTGTAGGAGTATGCTATATGTTCATAACGACGGAAAGAGAATTGAAAAAAAGGTTTACCGAATAAATTTAGATATATGAAAGAATTCCTTTCTCAAATATTTCCAGTCGCATTTCTTTGCGGGATTATTTTCTTTATAGTTTCCGTCATTATGTATTTTTATCCGCCTAAAAAACTGAATGCATGGATAGGCTACCGCACGGCAGCATCTTTAAAGTCTCAGGAGCGTTGGGATTTTGCCCAAAAATTCTCTGCATTGGTACGAATTAAGACTTCTTTGATCCTGATTGCGGTATCGCTTACAGGATATTTTTTTCCCGAAGGCGATTATATTCGCAATTTTGGTTCGCTAGTTTTAATAATTATATGGGTTCGCTACATGACGATAGTTACTGACAGGGAATTGAACAGTCGGTTCAGCACAACAAAATCGTAAGGCATGTCAATTAAATCATTCGCAGCAAAAATATTCGCCGGTATAATCCATAACAGCAATCAAAAGTGGATCAACAATCCTGTGGAGGCACAGCAAAAAGTATTTGCATCGCTTTTGGCAGCAGCCAAAGAAACGCAGTTTGGCAATGACCATAATTTTGGACAAATAAATTCACATGCAGATTTTATTGCAAACGTACCTGTAAGGGATTATGAAGGCCTAAAAAGCTATGTGGACAGAGTTGTGCATGGCGAAGAAAACATTTTATGGCCGGGCAAGCCATTGTATTTTGCGAAGACATCAGGCACCACATCAGGAGCCAAGTATATACCGCTAACAAAGGAATCGATGCCGTTCCATATTCAGGCAGCGCGAAATGCCATACTGGCTTATATCCACGAAACCGGTAAGGCAGCTTTTGTTGACGGTAAAATGATATTTCTTCAGGGAAGCCCTGAGCTTGACGAAAAGTACGGTATAAAATTTGGCCGCCTGAGCGGCATAGTTGCCCATTTTGTTCCGGCCTATCTGCAAAAGAACCGTATGCCCAGCTGGGAAACCAATACCATTGACGACTGGGAAACCAAGGTGGACGCTATTGTTGGTGAAACCTATAATGAGGATATGGCTGTAATATCAGGCATACCGTCGTGGGTACAGATGTATTTTGAGAAACTGCAGCAAAAAGAAGGAAAGAAGGTTGGCGATATATTTAAAAACTTTAACCTCTTTATATATGGAGGTGTGAATTATGAACCCTACAGAGCCAAATTTGAGAACCTTATAGGGCGAAAGGTAGACAGTATCGAACTGTTTCCGGCTTCGGAAGGATTTTTTGCCTACCAGGATTCCCAAACCGAAAAAGGTATGCTGTTGCTGCTCAATTCAGGTATCTTCTATGAATTTATTAAAGCAGACGAATTCTTTACAGAAAACCCGCACCGTTATACCATAGGCGAAGTAGAGCTGAACATAAATTATGTGCTGATCATTTCTACCAATGCCGGGCTATGGGCTTATAACATTGGTGATACCATAGCGTTTACATCGTTAAGCCCTTACAGGGTTATCGTTACCGGAAGGATAAAACATTACATATCTGCATTTGGGGAACACGTGATAGGTAAAGAGGTGGAGAGTGCTCTTAGGGAAGCCATGGAAGGAACGGATGTTAGTGTTAACGAATTTACGGTTGCCCCGGAGATCAATCCCGAAAGCGGCCTGCCGTATCACGAGTGGCTGATTGAATTTGAGAATGAACCACAGGAAATGGAGGCTTTTGCCCTGAGAATAGATGCTGCCATGCGAAAGCAAAATGTATATTATGATGATCTTATTGTGGGCAGCGTGCTGCGCACTGTAGTTATTACGAGGGTGGCCAAAAACGGTTTCCAGGACTATATGAAGTCCATTGGTAAGCTGGGAGGGCAGAACAAGCTGCCGCGACTGGCAAATGACCGAAAAATTGCCGATTTTTTTAATTGATAAAAAGCAGCCATTACGGTTTATTTTCATCAGTATCAGGATACGATTAGATAGAATAGTGTACTAAAAAATAAATCCTACATTTGCCGTAGGTACAAAAAACTATGCAGGGCATTAAAAACATATCGCGATCAAGGGCACAGGAGTCTTCTGCTGCTATAGAGAGGTTGTATATTACCATGAGGCACCTGTTTAACAGGGGCTTTTATAAGCCCATGGGAGTATCGGGTGATACATTGCGCGAAGCATTGCTGTCATTACGCCCTGAAATATACGGTTCTATAGCCGGGGAAAAAGCAGAACTTAATGGTTTACTCTACGTTATTGAACGCCTTCCTGTAGGAATTGAAGAATGCAGGTTTATCAACCTTACATCAGATGAAGGGTACTCTAAATCGCATTTTAAGGCTATTGTACCGCCAAAACGAAAACGCAACTGCTACCGTATAGACGATGAGCAGATGAATGTTGAGATTACACGCGGGAGGTCTGACATTTATGATATTCTTACCCACCTTACATTTATCTATATTGAATCGTACAAGATAAAGGACCGGGTAATTATAGACGATAATGGCGAGATGGCCCGTGACTGGCTTAAGCTGGAACAGGTGATAATAGCCAATGCAAAACTGAACCTTGTAGAAAGGGAACAGGCGATATCTCATACATCGAGTATACTAGGCAGAACCTTTGCCGAGATCACCGATATTTACGATGCCTTTGGCACTGCCGCGCAGCCTGACAGATTTTTGCATGTAATCTACTGGCTGGGCAAGCTGGCGCTTGAAGAAGCTCTTGGCGGGCCTAAACGCACCATAACCTTTAGCCCGATATTGCGCGAAAGGCTGGGACACCACATACATGGAGAGATATGGGCCGATAATATAAAGATGGTACTCAAGCAAAACGGTTTGCTCGAGCGTCCTATACATATCATCAGTGCTAATATGCATAGTGTAATGAATTCGGTCTATGCACCTTATGTGCTAAAGGCTAAATTTAAGGATAAGACCGATTTTTCTATATACGAAGACCTAAGCAAGACCAATAACGGGCCACTTAGGGATAAAGTTGAAGAAGCGGCACTTAAAAACGGTATGATCGCAATGCCTGACACATCGGGCACCAATATAGATGTACAGATTTTTGATACGGCTAAAATAGACTTTTCTAAAACTGCATTTCCTGATGCTAAACCGGGCGATGAGCATCCGGTAATTATAGTGATGGATTATGCTTTTGGTGAACAGGCTTATGAGACCATCGATGAGTTGTTAAAGCCGTTTAAAGAGGGCAAGACGAGAACATTGGTTAATGTAGAGTCGGTTTCCATAATGGGTAAGGCGGGTATTCTTGAGGGTGCTAAAGGCGACATCATGATACCATCGGCTCATATAAATGAGGGTACCGGTGATAATTATCCGTTTAAAAATGAACTTACGCCTGAGATGTTTGCCGGGCAGGGAATACCTGTTTACAGTGGACCAATGGTTACTGTACTGGGAACATCGCTACAAAATAAGGATCTGCTGAGGTTTTTTAACGAATCTACCTGGGGAGTAATTGGCCTTGAGATGGAAGGTGCCTATTACCAAAAGGCAGTACAGTCGGCATCAAAAATCAGGAAAAGCATCAATCCTGAAGTTAAGGTAAGATATGCCTATTATGCATCGGATAATCCGTTGGAAACGGGCAGCACGCTGGCATCAGGCGGTCTTGGTGCAACGGGTGTTAAACCTACTTATATAATTACGATTAAAATTTTAGAACAAATATTCAATTTATACTAAACTATGGCAAACACTACAAGTGCCGATAATCAGGATTTTGATTTAGGGCAATTATCTAAAAAGCTAAAGAACTATTTTTCAAGGTTTGGTGATTCTTTTTTTGACGCTATTCTTTTCATGAAGAGAAATATTGTAATCGTTACAATTCTTTTGGTTACAGGTGTGGCATTAGGTATTTATAAGGATCAGACCTCGAAGCTTTATGAGAATAAAATATTTGTTATTCCAAATTTTGGGAGTGTAGATTATCTGTATGAAGAAGTAGCTAATATATCTACTAAAATTGGCCGACAGGATACAGTTTTTCTTGAAGAATCGGGATTAAAAAATCCTGAAAACTTCGCTAAGATCGAAATTGAACCTGTAGTAGAAATCTATGAGTTTATAGAGGATAAAGATGTTGATGAAGACGACAGAAAGTTTCAGTTATTTAAGCTTATCTCTGAAAACGGGGATATGAAAAAAATCCTGGAATCGCCTACAACGAGCAGACACTATAAAAATCATGTGATTACTATAACTACTGTTGGAAAAACAAAAAGATCAGAAATTGTAGGACCATTGCTTGAGTACTTTAACAAGACTCCTTACTTCTTAAAGATGAAGGAGGAATATGTTAAAAATCTTAATTTAAAAATTGCTGCTAACGATACCATCCTTAAGCAGATTGATGCTGTATTGAATGATTTTTCGCGCAGCAAAAAAAATTCCAACACGTTATACTATAATGATAATACCCAGCTTAATGAAATTCTTAAGTTTAAAAACAAAATTTTAAAAGAACAGGGGCAAAACAGGATAGATGTTGTAAATTTTACAAGCATTGTAAAAGAAGGAGGTTCAATGTTTAACATCACTGCAAAATCTATAGTAGGAGGCAAAATGAAATATATTCTGCCGCTTCTGTTTATTATGATCTTTGTTATGATTGTAAGGTTCAGGAAGTATTACAAAAGACAGGTGGAGAAAAGAAAAACTGCAGCTGCTGCGCAGTAATGCTATATAATAAGTCCTGAATGGAATTATGTGATGATTGAAAAGATAAAAGTTTTTTTACGGTCGCCCGAGAAGAAAGTAGTTTTGAAGAATTTTTTTTCATTATCGATCCTTCAGGGATTAAATCTTGTTTTGCCGCTGATAACCTATCCCTATCTTACAAGGGTGCTGGGTGCAGATGGTATTGGCCTGATTTTTTTTGCTGCTGTATTCATCAATTATTTCCAGGTGCTTACAGAGTATAGCTTTAATATGTCGGCTACCAAGGATATAGCCACAAACGCAGGCAATCAGGAAAAACTGCATGAAATTTTTAACGACGTGCTTTCGACCAAGATCTTTCTTTTGGGAATCAGTTTTATAGGAATGCTGCTCATCGTTTTTTTTATTCCTTACTTCAGAGAAAATAAGCTTATTTATATCCTGACGTTTGGCAATGTAGTGGGGTTGAGTATTTTTCCGTCGTGGTTTTTTCAGGGCATCCAAAAAATGAAATATATAACTTATATAAATTTCTTTTCCAAGATAGTGTTTACAGCGGCCATTTTTGTTTTTGTGAAAACTAAGGATGATATTTTGCTGGCCCCGTTGTTTACTGCCTGTGGGTATATAGTGGCAGGTTTAATATCGTTATTTTATTTGAGACGTTATTTTAAGGTGCCTATAAAAAGACAGTCTTTTAAAAGGGTCAAAGAACAAATAAAGATGGGTAAGTATGTTTTCTTATCAGAGTTTAAGATTACGCTTTTTACCAATACCAATGTTTTGCTCCTTGGATTTTTGGCAGGAAATGGTGCGGTAGGATATTTCTACATTGCAGAAAAACTTGCCAGGGCAATTGGCAATTTATGTACGCCGTTTAGTCTTGCATTATTTCCTTACATGTCTAAAGAAATGCATAAAAATGCTGTTAACGCTTACAGGGATGTACTCAGGATAGTTAAAAACGGAATGTTCCTTTTTATAGTTTTCCTGATACCTGTTTTTATATTTGCTGAAGAGATTATCATTCTACTGTTTGGAGAAAAAATGCATAACAGTATTCTTGTTTTCAGGATATTGCTGTTTATTCCTATCGGCTCTTTCCTCGAAAACATGTTTGGCAAGCAAATTTTGCTCAATATAGGCAGAGACAGATTTTACTTTAATGTTTTTTTGGTAGCTACATTATGTAACATTGGCCTAAACCTTTATTTAACGTCTCACTACAGTTATATAGGTACAGCTGCCGCACTTACCATCACGCAGTTAATTATAGACATTGGACTGTATTATTATGCGAGAAGGGAAATACACAGATTTGCCCGTTTAGAAAATGCAGCCGTTTAATGAGCTAATAAGAGATTAAAATAAGCAAGAATGCTAAAAAAAATATATACTATATTATTTTTCCTGGGATTATTCTTCTTTGCCTTCAATGAATTTGAGGGTATTCCTGCATTGGGAGAATTTCAGAATGAGGCCGGCGCTTTCTTTTTTCTGGCAGGTTTTGTTGTTCTTATAGCCAGTGGAAAAATAGGTGTTCCGATAAAGAATTTTCATTTTCATCTGCTTTTGCTCTTTTTGGCATGGTGTATTATATGTACACTGCTTAATTTTCCGTCGGTTCTTGAAAACTATTTTAAGCAAACAGGAGGGGTTAACCGTTTTATAAGGCAATACTTTTCGCTTTTGCTTTCCTGTATGGTGTTCTTTTTATTGTATTGGAATGTTATAAAGAACATGACTGCCAAAGAAATATTATTACAGATCAGGAAAGTATTTTTTTATTCGCTCATAGTGGCATCGGTATACGGTTTTTTTGAAACATTAGTTACAGTCTTCCATATATCTGCCGCTATGTCTGTTTTAGACTTGTTCAGTTACCTTCCCTTTATTGAAGTAAAAGTGCATCAGGACAGGATATCGTCTATTTCATACGAGCCGCCTTTCCTTGCCATTTATCTTATTACTATAGCGGGGTGGATGTTCAGTTATATTTTGACAGAAAACAAATGGTACAAGTTTTTGCCAACCCTCGCAATTTTGGTATTAACCTATTACTCAGGATCAAGAACAGCATTGCTTGTTATATTTGTTCAGCTTGCTATATTCCTTTCTTTTCTTTACAAAACAGCAAACTATCGTAAATACCTGGGGTATGCCGTTGCATTTATTTTTTTTGGTGCTGTGGTACTGCTCGCGTTTAATGCCGAAAAAGTTATAAAGTCGGTAGGGACAAAACTCGAATCACTTAATTTTAAAGATAATCTAACCAAGAGCGTATCTAATAAATCCCGTTTCGGTATGCAGTATGCATCCCTGAAAGTATGGGAAGAAAATCCTATAGAGGGCGTCGGTTTTGGTCAGCAAACCTATCATAGCAGGCATCATTATCCCGGGTGGGCAACAAGCGACAATTATGAATTCAGGTTGTGGTATATGAATCCTAATGAAAAATCTTTCCCGCCAGGTTACAATCTTTTTACAAGGCTGTTAGCTGAGACGGGAATTGTAGGCACATTACTTTTTATATTCCTTTTATATTTTACAATAAAAGAGTCCAGATTTATGTCACGTTCAAGAACCGACGATGAAAAGATTATAGGTATTATACTTTTAGTATCTTTTTCAGGACTTTCAATTAATTGGTTACAAATTGATTCTTTAAGAATGTATGGGTTTTGGCTTTGTTTGGCAATACTCATTCGATTAAACACTAAAAACAGAACTATTAATGAGCAAATCAGTACTGTTAATTCCCCATTATAATAATCCCGAAGGATTAAACCGTTCCCTTGCCTCCATCGAGGCGTCTGAAAAGATTGATGTACTTATTGTAGATGATGGAAGCAGGAAAGCACTTATAGATGAAAACGTGATCAATAATGCTTTCAAGGCAAAAGGCACTGTAAAATATATATATCTTGAGGTAAATAAAGGCATAGAGCATGCTTTAAATACCGGGCTTGAATATATAGTAGCAAAAGGATATGAGTATGTAGCACGTCTTGATAGCGATGACGTTTGTATAGGTAAAAGATTTGAGATTCAGGAATCTTTTTTAGATACTCATCAGGATATTGCTTTGGTAGGATCAAATGTTATTGCTGTAAGTCCGGAAGGCAAATTCTTGTTTAACATCATAATGCCGCAGAATAGCGATGACATTAGGAACAAGATGTTTTTAAATTCTATGTTCATGCATCCCAGTGTTATGTTTAGGACAGCGATTGTCAAAGAAGAGGGGTTTTATCCGCTAAATTACCCGGCGGCGGAGGATTATGCTTATTTTTTTAAAATTTCTCAAAAATATAAGACAGCAAATATACAGCAGTTTTTAATTAACTACGAAATCAACCCTTCGGGAATATCTATTACCAAGAGAAAACAACAGGTAACCAGCCGTTTAAAAGTTATTCGTGATAATTTTCATTTAGGGTTCTATCCAGTGTATGGGCTTGTAAGAAATACGATAATATATTTAATACCGCAAAAGCTGATAACATTTATAAAAAAAATCAAAAGATCATGAAAAAAATACTTTTAATTTTTACAATATTGTTTTTAAATAATTTCTTGTGTTTCGGGCAGTTAAATTATTCGCTTCCAACCGGATCAAGTAATGCGAATTGGGAGCTTGTTTTTGATGATGAGTTCAACTGGACCAGTGTTGCGGCAATGAAAGATCCTGTAAACGGTAAATGGGATTTGGTAGGATCGCCTTCAATAGGGCATTTGGGTAGTCGGGCATACGAGTCAGAAAATAATATAACTTTTTCGAACAGTATCATGACATTAAGTGTAAAAAAAGAAACAAAAAATATATTTCTTGGCAACGCTTTTGAACCCAACCTGAGCCCAGATTATTGGTTGACTTGGTTTCCTTGCAATGTAGACAATACTAGTGGTTTTGGCTGCAGCTCTCCCTTAGGAGGAGATACCAGTATATTAACCGAGGAGCAAAGATTAGCCTATTTTAAATATTATATTAAACAAAATATTAAATGGCATGGATTGGGTGTTACTGATTCTGAAGTTGATGCCATACAGGCTAATCAAGTTGGCACATTTGCTACAACTGATTTTGGATCAAATAGCGACATCAAAAACCTACATTGGAAGTTTACTAAGCCGCCTATGCTGTCAAGCAAACAGAAACTTAGATTTGGTTATTATGAAATAAAATGCAGAATTACCAACGCACCAACCGGTAAAAATTATCATGGATTTGGATCTAATTTTTGGTTATATTCTGCATCCGGTTGTACTGGAACCTGTTATTCTGAAATTGACATATTTGAAAGCCATAACAAGGGGACTTCATCAGGTGAGTATTTTACAGGCGGAGAGCAGAAATATAAGGTAAACCTATACTTTGGAAAATGTAATGATTATCTTTTACCTCATGATGATCTTTATAGTAAAGCAGACGAGCCCCTTAGTATTGGGAACGGATGGCATACTTATGGGTGCTATTGGAGTGGTAATGAAATGGTTTTTTACAAAGATGGAGTTAAGGTAAAAACGGTAAATAGACACACTAATATTTCGGGGAATAATAAGATTGATTTTATACATGAATTGAAAGGCATGAATATTATTTTGAATATCGGATCTTTCATTTATAATGAAGAGGCAGAGTTATTAAATAACCAATTTCCATATAATTTTGAAATTGATTATGTAAAAGTATACAAGCCTAAATTTTTAGATATGAGTAGTGTTACTGAATGCAGTTTATATCCTTATTGGCAGGAAAATGGATTTAAAACTCTTTCAGGTATAAATGATGGCGATTTATGTAATAATAATCCGGCTGTGAATGATAAGACTTTTGTTACAGATGTTAACGGAGATGGAAAGGAAGAGCTAATCTTAATTAATTCGGAATATTGCACAAGTTCCGGTAGCATAAGAGTTATAGATGTACAAAATGGCCAAACTATTTTTACCATTCCTGTAGGTAAATTAGACGGATGGCTTGATGAAGGAGATCGTTCGTACTTAGCAGATATTGACGGTGATGGAATAAAAGAACTGGTACTAATGAACTTTCAGACTACAGGAAGTAGCAGACCTGACTTATTAGCTGTTGATTTAAGTAATGGAGCATTTAAAAAATATCTGAGCCCAACTGAGTTTGGAGCGACTCTTGAAGGTTGGGTTGATGGTCAGGACAGAATGTTTTTTGGAGATACAAATGGGGATAATAAAGATGAACTGATTTTTTTTAATAGAGATGTAGCAGGTACAGCTATAAGGGTAATGGATATTGCGACTACGCAAACACTATTTTCAATGCCTCATGGAACTTTTTCCGGATGGATAGATGATAATGATAAAATGTTTGTAGCAGATACAAATGGAGATAATAAAGATGAGCTAATACTGATCAATTCATCTTATTCAGGAGGGGCTGTAAGGGTGGTTGAACTTACGGGAAGCGGAAACACTCTTTTTTCTAAATCACATTCTGCCGGAACAGCGACTTTTAGTAACTGGCTTGATGCAAATGACAGGATTATCATTACAGACGTTAATAATAATGGCGCGGCTGATATGGTCATGGTGAATACAAACACAACAGGTAATAGTCTTAGAGCTATTAACCTGACTGGATCTGGGACAGATATTTATAATATTACAAATAGTAGTTTTAGTGGTTGGCTTGAGAGTTGTGATAGGATATTTGTTGCAGATGTTACGGGAGATGCAAAAAAAGAATTTATCCTTGCAAATACCTCTTCTGCTTCTGGTGGAGCAATAAGGGTTTTTGATCCATTTACAAACACATCCCCTTTTTGCGCCACATATGCAACATCTGGAGGATGTAATACTAATGCTTCAGGAACTTTTTCAGGTTGGTTAGACAGTAATGATAAACTTTGTATCGGTAAATTCAAATCGGCAAAAACAGACGTGTTATTTATTAATACCTCTTACACAGGTGGAGCCTTAAGAGCAATGGATCTTACAACAGGTCTTTCTTTTGGTAATCAGCCACATGGAACTTTTCAGGGATGGATTGATGGATTTGATGAAAATTCGAATTCAAACTGCAATTCTATTTCAATGAAAACCTCGGATATATCTAATGATATTGAAATTGACGAGGGTGCATTAAAAATATCGATTACTCCCAACCCTGTTATTGACAATATGACTATAAATAATCCTAAAATTATATTCGAAGAATTTAGCTTATTTGACATGAATGGGAATGAGATTTTAAAAGATAAACTTACAGAAGAGGTATATAATTTAAATATTTCATTTTTATCATCAGGAGTTTATATAATGGAGTTTAGAAATCTTAAAAGTCAACAGACCATTACTAAGAAAATTATTAAAAAATAATAAACTTTTGAAGATGCAGCTTAATAAAGCATACGATTACCTCTTTGCACTATTGCTGGTTGTACTGCCGTTATCTAAGGCGGCACCTAATATTGTGATTGCTGTCATTGCCATAAGCTTTATTGTTGGTATTAAAGGCGTAGACTTCAGACGCCTTAAAAGCTTGCCGTTTATATTGCTTTATGGATTCTTATGTTATTTTTTTATTAAAGCGGCAATTACCGGGAGCCTGTTTGCCGAATGGAACATCTACAAAAAATACATTATACTTTTTTTTATACCGGTATTATTCCTGAAAGTAAGGAATGTACAGGTCGTTAAGGCAGGTGTAGTAGTGGGTACCATGCTGCTTGTAGCAGGGACGTTTGTGCTGGTAGGTCGTTATTATATCTCTCATGGCGTGCTTCCGTTTGGCATAGGGGAGGTCGTTAATACCCTGATACTGCTCGAAAGGCCTTATGCCGGTTTTTTTGCGGTTGCGGGGACAATTTTCTCTCTGGATCTTATAAAGTACTATCCGCGCCATAAAAAGCTGCTTATAGCCTGTAGCATTGTATCGGTGGCCTTTATCTTGCTGATTGCGGCAAGGATATCTTTCCTTAGCCTGATCGTACTGACATTGTTGTATATACTTTTTTATCTTCCGGTTACAAGAAAGATCAGGCTGGTGCTTATTATAGCATTCATTTCACTCACGGCAGCCATATTCTTTTTTAATAAAAATATTGCCGACCGTTTCTTCTTAAAAGAGTCGATGCAGGTTGCAATGGATTATGAGCCAAGGTTAATAATATGGCCCTGTGCCTATGAGCTTTCGCAACGCGACGATTTTAATCCCGTAACCGGTTATCCTGATAACACGATAGTCGAGGATCGGTATGTAGACTGCTATACGGAAACAATAACGGACAATCAGGATAAGAACGAGTACTACAGGGCCGAAAGATTCAACTCACACAACCAGTTCATCGATTTTTACCTTACAACGGGACTGATAGGCATACTGCTGTTTGGCGGTTTCATAATCGCTTTATTTTTGCAGGTTAAGGGCGACTTTGCCTATACAGCTATCATTATAGCTATGCTGCTGTTCATGCTGGTAGAGAACGTGTTGCACAGACAAATGGGTAGTTACTTTTTTAGTATCTTTGGCGCTTTGCTATTGATGAGAAAAATACCGGTAAATGAAAATTAAAGTTATGCATGTACTGCATGCTGTTGGGGGAGTCGATGTGGCAGTAAGGCTGATAGTAGACAATATCAGTTCAGATAACTTTGAGACCGTGATAATTCAGGGTTTTAATGACAACAACAATCCTTTTCTGGACAATAAGGGCAATGCTGTAAAAAGTTATAAAATCCCTTTTTTCAGGGAAATATCTTTGATAAAAGACATTAAGGCGATAGTTAACACGTGCAAAATTATCCGTAAGGAAAAACCCCATGTTATCCACGCACACAGCGCCAAAGGAGGGGTTATAGGGAGGGTTGCCGGGCTGTTAAGCGGTACACCTTCGGTCTACACGCCGCACGCCTTTTCTTACCTCAGTACAAACAATAGCAAGAAGCGTAAAATTTATCTGGCGATAGAGAAATTTTTCAGGAGCACTAACGGAAGCATAGTGGCTACTTCAGAATCTGAAAAGCAAAGAGCTATAACAGAAGTAGGCTTCAGCCCAGAAAAAGTATTGCTTTATAATAATAGCATAAAGCCGATAACCACCATTCAGCCGCTTTCGATAGCTAAAACATGGCCTGACGAGTACATTTGTACCGTAGGCAGGCCTTCATATCAAAAGAATACCGATTTACTCATAAGAACGATAGGTGAGATTAAAAAAAGACACGACATACATCTTGTGCTAATGGGTGTGGGTTATCACTCTGAAGATCTTGATGTCATTACTAAGCTTATAGCTGACTTAGGGCTTGAAAAGAATATTACCATGTTACCGTGGACAGCGCGTGAAGATGTGTTTAACATTGTAAAAAACGCGAAGGTATATGTTTCAGCATCACGATATGAAGGATTACCCTATTCGGTGATAGAAGCCATAGCACTGAGCAAGGCATGTGTAGTGAGCGATTGCGATGGTAACAGGGATTTGATTATCGATAATGTAAACGGATTTGTAATTAAGGAAGAGAGTCCGGAGTTGTATGCCAATAAGATCATTAATCTTCTTGATGATAAGGAACTTAATGCTACTTTTTCGCAAAATGCGATTTCTTTTTTCTCGAAACATTTTGATGTAAATAAAAACATTGTCCACCTGGAGTCCATATACAGAAATGCGGCAGCAAAAAAACAGGCACAAATCATATAAAAAATGACAGCAAATTATAAATCGACAAACAGTTTTTTATTAAGACGGATAGGGCTTGCGCCCAGTAAAAAGTTATTGTCGTTTTTCATAGTTTTCATATTTACAACCCTGCCATTTGGCTATGCCTACAATAGCCTTGCGATAGTACTTTTTGTATTATATTCGTTCCTTTCTTACCGAAAGCAGGATGTTGCAGGCAAATATATCCTGTTGATCCCTATTCTCCTCTATTTGCTCATGGTTATCTCGTTTACCTGGTCTATAGATACAAAAGCTACCATAAAGGCACTGAGTAAAGAAGCGGCGTTGTTCTTTATTCCTATAGCATTCTTCTTCAACAGGAAGATTCTGAATATAAGCAGGCGATCAATATTAAAGAGCATCAGCATTATAATGTGTTTTTTTGCTCTGTTTTACTTTATAAGAGCTGCGGTAAGATTTATTGAAACGGCCGATGAAAATGTGTTTTTTCATAATGAGCTTGCGACGCCGCAGGTATCAGCATTATATCTTTCGGCGATCTTTTCTGTAGCCTATTTTTACTTCCTGTCGGTCAAGAACAAACGTTTTTTTGACTATTTTGGGTTGGTTATCATTTCGGCAATGCTAAGCCTGCTATTGGTGAAAACAATTATTGCGATTGATATTTTGCTTACGGTGGTCTATGTGGCTTTTTTTTCGAGGGTATCAGGAAAATCCAAAATTGTAAGAACATTGTTTTTTCTGGCGCTTACAGCCGGATTTATTTATGCTTCTAAAAAAAGCGACATATTTCCTGCGGAATACACCTCAAAAATTCCTGAGATGGAAATGGTGGCAAAAGCAAATCTGCCATTGCATAATGTAACAGTGCAGGAAGCATGGTCTAAAGAAAGGTTTAACGAAAATGATTATTTTAATGGCACTGCTTTTAGGGTATACCAGGCGCGAATCTTTAAAGAGCTGCTGCAGGAAGACCCTATGGTATGGGTAGGTTATGGACTTAATGCTTCGATGAAGAAAATAGAAGAAAAATCGGCCGAGCATAACGTTTTTGAGGGCGGGTACCTTAATCACAGGTATGCACGCCAAAACTATCATAATCAGTATTTAGAGGTCTTTTCAGATCTTGGTGTTGCAGGACTCCTTTTACTGCTTGTAATGCTGTTTATAAACCTTAAAAATTCGTTTGCGGCAAAAGATTTTGTTCATATTGCTTTTGCAATTCTTATGATAGCCTTACTTTTGACGGAATCTTTTTTATGGAGGCAGAGAGGTATAGTTCTTTTTATATTGTTATACTGCCTTTTTAATATAAAACTGCCGGAACGGTCTGAAAAATCAATATAATGAAAAGAATACTCATAACAGGAGCAGCGGGTTTTTTGGGATCACACTTATGTGACAGGTTTATAAAAGAAGGTTACTTTGTTATAGGCATGGATAACCTGATAACAGGTGATCTTAAAAATATTGAGCATCTTTTTAAACTTGCTAATTTTGAGTTTTATCACCATGATGTTACAAAATTTGTAAACATACCCGGAGACCTGGACTATATATTGCATTTTGCATCGCCCGCAAGCCCTATAGATTATTTGAAGATACCTATCCAGACACTTAAGGTGGGCTCTTTGGGCACGCACAACCTTCTTGGATTGGCAAGGGTTAAAAAAGCACGCATACTTATCGCATCGACATCTGAAGTATATGGAGATCCATTGGTGCATCCACAGTCTGAAGATTATTACGGTAATGTAAATACCATTGGCCCACGCGGCGTGTATGACGAAGCAAAGCGTTTTCAGGAATCGATAACCATGGCATATCACACCTTTCACGGTGTTGAAACCAGGATAGTAAGAATATTTAATACCTATGGCCCAAGAATGAGGCTGAACGATGGCCGTGTTATTCCGGCATTCATCGGGCAGGCACTTAGAGGCGAAGACCTTACCATCTTTGGAGACGGTATGCAGACACGTTCTTTTTGCTACATAGACGATCAGGTCGAAGGTATATTCAGGTTGTTGCATTCAGACTATATTTATCCGGTAAACATTGGTAATCCGGATGAGATTACTATAAAAGATTTTGCCGAGGAGATCATTAAGCTTACAGGGACAGACCAAACGGTAGTATACCGCCCTCTGCCTGTAAACGACCCTCTTCAGCGCCAGCCGGATATCACCAAAGCAAAAGAACTATTAGGCTGGGAGCCAAAAATAGGCCGTGCCGAAGGGATGAAGATAACTTACGAGTATTTTAAATCGCTTTCGCATGAGGAACTCCTTAAAGAGGAACATAAAGATTTTTCAGATTATATTCGATAATAATGAGTTCATCAGGCAGGGGAAGATATTCTAAATTTTTAAGACCCATCAGCATCGTCTTTGATCTGACGATAGTGCTTGGGCTTCCATTTTATTTTTTCAGGGATCTCAATGTAAATTATCTGCATTTTGGTGCTTACGCAGCAATATCATGGAGCCTTGTGGCTTATTTTTCGGCATTTTATGAAACATATCGTTATACACCCGAAACAAAAATACTGTCGAGGCTTGTAAAGCAGGCGTTGGTTTACCTACTTACTGTAATAGCATTTTTTCCATTTGCGAAATATGTTGCCTTTGAAAGTGAGCCAATACTTCTTTATGGATTTACCGTTTTTTTAAGCGTAACAATCTTTAAATTTGCAATGTTCCTGTACCTTAAAAAATACAGGCTTGGTGGAAGCAATATTAGAAAAACCATTATTATAGGATACACTCCGGAATCGTTACGGCTGAAAGATTTTTTTGAAAACAATCCTGATTACGGCTATAAGTTCATGGGCTTCTTTTCAGACAGGCGACATGATAATGTTGCCATGACAGGGAAAGTAGCGGAAATTGAGGGGTTCATTACAGAAAATGCCGTAGATGAAATATACTGTTCGCTAAATGAGGTAAGCAATCTAAAGGTAAGGGAACTGGTAGCATTTTGTGATGCCAATGATAAAACACTAAAGTTCATTCCGGATACCAAACAGATTTTTTCCAGAAACCTTGTAATAGATTATTATGAGTCTTTTCCGGTATTATCTTTACGCAAAACGCCGCTGCACGAGCCCGTGGCTATTTTTGTAAAGCGAATTTTTGATATAGGCTTTGCGTTTTTGGTAACATTGCTGGTGTTGTCCTGGCTAACGCCAATAATGGCGCTGCTTATAAGGCTTGAGTCCAGAGGGCCGGTGTTTTATAAACAGATAAGGGCCGGAATTAACGAAAAAGAGTTTTCGTGCTATAAATTCAGGTCAATGCAGATAAACGACCAAATGGATAAGCTGGCTGTAAAAAATGACCCAAGGGTTACAAAAGTGGGCAAATTTATCAGGAAGACAAGTATAGACGAGCTGCCACAGTTCCTGAATGTGCTAAAGGGTGATATGTCGGTGGTAGGGCCCAGGCCGCACATCTACTCCATTAATCACCGCTATAGCGTTAAGATTAAAAAATATGGGGCAAGGCATACTGTAAAGCCCGGAATTACGGGACTGGCGCAGGTAAAAGGCTTCAGGGGCGAGATTACCGGCGATGAAGACATGATAAACCGTATCAGATATGACGTTTTCTATATAGAGAACTGGTCGATACTATTAGATATAAAGATAATTTTACAAACTGTTGTGGGCATGTTTGGCGATGAAAAGGCCTATTAGACAACAAAATAATCTAAGCATATGAAAATTTTATTACTAGGATCAGGAGGAAGAGAGCATGCACTGGCATGGAAAATGCTGCAAAGCCCACTTTGCGATAAATTATTTGTTGCTCCTGGAAATGCCGGTACTGCCGGTATTGCGGTAAACGTAAACATGAATCCACTGGATTTTGAATCGATAAAAAGCTTTGTACTTCAGGAAGAAGTAAATATGGTTGTGGTAGGTCCTGAAGATCCGTTAGTAAAAGGGATCTATGACTTCTTTAAGAAAGATGCCGACTTAAAAGATATTCCGGTTATTGGCCCGTCTAAAGTAGGCGCGCAGCTGGAAGGGAGTAAGGAATTTGCAAAGCAGTTCATGGTAAAGAACAATATTCCTACTCCTGCTTATGAGAGTTTTACTAAAGAAAGCGTAGAGGAGGGCTGTACATTCCTTACCACGCTTAAAGCGCCTTATGTATTAAAAGCAGATGGACTTGCTGCGGGTAAAGGAGTTCTTGTTATCCAGGATCTTGAGGAGGCTCAGGATGAGCTTAGAAATATGCTTGTGGGCGAAAAATTTGGCCAGGCAAGTACTAAAGTTGTTATAGAAGAATTTCTTGATGGTATTGAACTTAGTTGCTTTGTAATTACTGACGGAAAGAACTATAAGATATTGCCTACGGCAAAAGATTACAAGCGCATTGGCGAAGGAGATACAGGTCTTAACACGGGAGGTATGGGTGCCGTATCGCCGGTTCCGTTTGCTGATGCTGCGTTCATGGAAAAAATAGAGACTCGTATCGTTAAGCCAACGATTGAAGGGCTTAAGAACGCTAATATAGACTACAAAGGCTTTATATTTATTGGCCTGTTTAATGTAGGCGGAGAACCGCTTGTTATTGAGTATAACGTAAGGATGGGTGACCCGGAAACCGAAGTGGTAATCCCGAGGCTAAAATCTGACCTTGTAGAGGTATTTAATGCGGTGGCTGCTCAGGAGCTTGATAAAGTCGATTTTGAGATCGATGAGAGATCGGCGACAACCATCATGGTAGTGTCGGGCGGATATCCTGAAGATTATGATAAAGGGATGGTAATATCGGGTCTTGAAAATGTAGAGGGTTCTATCGCTTTCCATGCCGGAACAAAACTGGACAACGGAAACGTGGTAACCAGCGGAGGCCGTGTAATAGCAGTAACTTCTTATGGGAATGACTTTAAAGAGGCCATAAAAAAATCTTACCAAAACATAGATAAACTAAGCTTTGATAAGATGTATTTTAGAAAAGATATCGGCTTTGACTTATGATAAGAAAGAGTGAGCCGTAGTATCCTGATCGTCTTCGTTGTTTTGCTTGAATATTTTAAGCTGTTTTAGCCAGTACATTGTAGCTGCACAACAGATAAGGATAAAGATCCATGTTATGATGTTTGCCAGCCACCAGTTATCTAGCTCAAGGCTGCGGAAAAAGTTTAATGGCAAAAACAGGATGTCTGTAAACAGGTAGCCTATCGCTTCGAAAAATGCTTTCATTTTTAAACAAGTATTATATTTACTGTCACAAAAGTATAAAATATTCACATGCTAGCAAGTGTTTTTAATAAATCCAGACCTGTAAATTACGTTTTAATAGGCGCGGTCCTTATTTTAAGTTACTTTTTGTACTTATATAAAGACCCGGCCTGGACACAAAACTACCTGCTGATGGCACAAAAGGCGGGGCTTCTGCTGCTTTTGGCAGGAGCGCTGTTCCTTACAAATTTTATTACGCGACGTAATGTGCTGAGCAAGGCAAATACCTATGCCATGTTCCTTTTTATGGTGTTTTTGATATTATTTCCCACTACGCTGGTCAATATCAACATCATTATTTCCAACTTTTTTCTTTTGCTGGCACTACGCAGGCTAATATCGCTGCAGTCGCTCATCACGCCAAAAGAAAAGATATTCGATGCCTCCTTCTGGATATTTGCTGCGGCAATATTCCACTTTTGGTGCATTGCCTACATAGGCCTTGTGTTCATATCGATTATCTTTCACGTGTCGCGTGATTACAGAAACTGGCTGATACCTTTTATCGCATTTTTTGCGGTATCGGTGCTGTACCTTATGGTTGGGCTTATTGTGGGAGAAGGTTTTTTTGAGACCATATCCGAGAATATTGCCATCAGCTTTGACTTTACTTATTTCGAAAATATCTACCAGAATATTGCGCTTGCGGTATATTCGTCTATTGTTGTGCTGTTTGCATTTCCGTATATATTTTCGATTACCAGCAAGCCGCTTAACCTTCAGTCATCCCATAAAAAGATTATATATTCTTTTCTGATAGGCGTTGGTGTATATGTGCTTTCGGCGGGTAAGAACAACAGCTTCCTGGTGTTTACCTTTGCGCCGCTTGCCATTATGGGTGCTAATTACTTTGAGAGCCAGGAAAATAAATGGTTTAAAGAAGTAGTACTTGGCCTTATTGTGCTTATAGCCGTGTTCCTGTTTGCATCGCAGTTATAAGTAGTCCGTTAGCAGGTTACAAGTATTACTCCTATATTTGCAGAACACAATAAACAATTACATTATGTTTTCTAAGATCGCTTTCCCAATATTTGAGCAGAGCATTAACGACTATCATAAATATGACAGCGTAGACCAGCCTATTAGCAATCCGTATGCTAAGGATCAGATAGAGCATTTGCTTTATGCAAAAAACTGGGTAGATACAGTACAATGGCATTATGAGGATATTATCCGTAACCCGGAGATCGATCCTGTAGAGGCACTTGTACTTAAGAGAAAGATTGACGCTTCTAACCAGGTGCGTACGGACATGGTAGAATACATAGACAGTTATTTTTTACAGCAATACGGCAACGTAGCGGTAAAAGACGGCGCTAAGATCAATTCTGAAAGTCCGGCATGGGCGCTTGACAGATTGTCGATCCTTGCGCTTAAGATATACCATATGAATGAAGAGGCTACCCGTGAGGATGCATCTGAAGATCACAGGGCAAAATGCAATGAGAAGCTGAACGTACTTCTGGAGCAGAAAAAAGACCTGACAACTGCTATTGATGACCTTATCACGGATATTGCCAATGGCGATAAATTCATGAAGGTGTACAAGCAGATGAAAATGTACAACGACGAGGAATTAAACCCGGTATTGTACCAAAACAAGAAATAATACCTGATTGATGTCAGGAACCAAAAATATACTGGTAATAAGGCTTTCGGCAATGGGAGACGTCGCAATGACGGTTCCGCTGCTGAGAGCCTTAGTTGCTCAGTACCCCAGCGTGAAAATTACGGTACTCTCTAAGGCTTTCTTTGAGCCATTCTTTGACGATATTCCTAATATAACTTTTTATGCCGCCGATGTTAACGGCAGGCACAAAGGGTTTTTCGGGCTGCTAAAACTGTACAGGGAACTGCGCGCATTGAACATCGATGCCGTTGCCGACCTGCACAATGTACTGCGCTCAAAAATCGTTACAAAACTCTTCTTCCTTAGTGGAAAACCTACTGCAACAACCGATAAGGCTCGTGATGAGAAAAAAGCGCTTACAAGGACTGAAAATAAGGTTTTCAGGCAGCTTACGCCAATAGTTGAAAGGCACAGGCAGACGTTTGAAAAACTGGGCTTCCCGATAGACCTAACGCATCCTGTTTTTCCTGAGAAAAAACTACTTTCGACAGAAGTATCGGCAATTGCCGGAGTTAAAACAGGTAAGTGGATAGGTATTGCGCCTTTTGCACAGCACCAGGGCAAGGTTTATCCGCAGGATTTGATGCAGGAAGTGATAAACGGACTTGCTGCCAACCCGGATTATACCCTTTTCCTTTTTGGCGGAGGTGCAGCCGAAACCGCACAACTTGAGGCATTTGCCAATGGCAAAAACAACATCATAGTTACAGCCGGAAAACTGAAACTCGCAGAGGAACTTAACCTGATAAGCCATCTCGACCTTATGCTGAGCATGGATAGCGGTAATGCCCATATAGCAGCAATGCTTGGCGTTAAAGTCATTACCCTTTGGGGGGCGACCCATCCGTATGCAGGCTTTGCACCATTCAATCAGCCGAATGATTACACCCTTACATCTGACAGAAACCGATATCCTTTATTGCCAACATCCATTTACGGTAATAAAATTGTTGAAGGTTACGCAGATGCCATGCGTACCATTACTCCTGAGTCTGTGGTGGGTAAGGTTAATGAGGTTTTGAAATAACCCAACGCTTTCATTTGACTTAAGCCAGCCTTAACCCAACCCTTAAGGGTAGCCTTACGCTATGCGATACGGGTAGCGTTCACTATGTGTAATTATATGATTATCAGATGTTTTACATATCTCATAACCCTTTGATTCCCAACAGCCAATTAACAAATTCCTGGGTTTTTGCTTGACCATTTGCTTAAGAAAAAAAAATAAAACTCAAATTATCAGGTAGTTATAAACGGAATCGGTTAAAACCCTTGTGAACTGGTAATAATCTCCCTGAGGGTTCCTGTCCATTGCCTTGTGACTGTATTTGCTTCTGTCTTTGGATTGTTTTCCAATTTGTACCACGACCTATATAAAGATATTATAACTAAGATATATAATAAACATCCCCAATAAATATCCTTAAATATCTTCCCAAAAAAACTAACCAAAAAAAGTCCTTCATAAGGAGACATTTTGATTTAGTTTTTTTTCTCTTTCTCTCTTTTCTTTTTTTGAGGTTTAATGGGAATGGGAAAACGGCTCACTCCTGCACAGGCACACCCGGGGGGGCGGAGCTGCAAGTATTCAGTCGCAGTGAGCACGTTCTGTCATTTCGACTAAAGCGCAGCGGAATGGAGAGATCTCAATAAAGATTTATTTTTTCCTGAGCAGAGATTTCTCCGCTGCATTTCATTCCGGTCGAAATGACAACCGTTATAAACAAAAAATCCCCGGTTAACCGAGGATTTTCTTTATTGTACGTGACGATTAAACGTCATCAAAATCTACATAGACCTCGCCCGATGTTGGGTGTGCCTGGCAGGTAAGGATAAGGCCTTCGGCAATCTCGCCATCGGTAAGTATGGCATTCTTTTTCATTATTGCGGTACCGTTAGTGATACGCGCCATACAGCTGCTGCAGATACCGCCCTGACAAGAGTAAGGTGCATCTACACCCTGTTTCAAAGCTGCATCAAGAATGGTCATTTGCTGCGACATCATGAAGGTAACTTCCTCGTCGTCTACCAAAACAGTGATCTTGGTCTGTCCGTCAAGGTTCTCCTCGATTTTTTTCTCGGCTATTGGCGTAGAGAACAGCTCAAACTGAATGTTATTTTCAGAGATGTTATTTTCTCTAAGTACTTCATTTACAGTAAGAATCATTTGCTCGGGTCCGCATAGGTAGAATTTCTCGAATTCTTTCTCTTTGTGCTTGTTCTTGATCACAAAGTTTACCGCAGCACGCTCAATGCGTCCGAAAAGTGCCTCTTCGGCTTTTGCCTGACTGTATACAAAGTGAACAAAGAAACGGCCCACATATTTTAGGTGCAGGTCGTGCAGGAACTGATGGAAGATGGTGTCTTCGGGCGTTTTGTTACCATATACAAGCACGAAAGTACTCTCCGGCTCACTCTGCAATACCGACTGTATAATAGCCATTACCGGTGTGATGCCGCTTCCTGCTGCAAAAGCTGCATAGTTGCGCTGACGTCCCGGTTTAGGTTCGAAGGTAAACTTACCTTCGGGAATACCTACTTCCATAGTGTCGCCCGGGGCAAGCTTTTCGTTGGCAAAAACAGAGAATCCGCCATTTTTAACTGCCTTTATGGCTACACGAAGTTCGTTACTGCCCGGTGCCGAGCATATTGAATATGCCTTACGGATCTCCTGGCCTTCAAAGTTTGTTTTTATGTTTATGTATTGTCCTGCAATAAAATTATAGTCTTCACGCAGGTTTTCCGGAATCTCAAAAGCGATGGAAACAGCTTGTGGCGTTTCTCTTCTTACATCTTTGATTTTAAGTGAATGGAATGTTGACATGTGTGTTTATTTGATGCAAAAATAAGCATTCCAAACAGCTTAATAAAATAACCTGCCGTAAAATAATACCTAAAACTATTATGCATAAGAAAATTATGTATACATTTGCTGTAACGAATCAATCAAGCATGAAAAACTCACAACTATATAAAGGGAGTCTTAACACCATAATTATGAAGCTGTTGGAAGAAAATGGCAGAATGTATGGTTATGAGATTACCCAAAAAGTAAAGCTGATAACTGCCGGCGAACTTAACATTACCGAAGGGGCATTATATCCGGCATTGCACAAACTGGAGGCCGACGGCTTTCTGGATGTGGAAGTAGAGAAGGTAGATAACCGCCTGCGTAAATACTACAAGCTTACCGAAAATGGACAAAAAGAGACAGTGAACCGCCTTGCAGAGCTGGAGGAATTCATTCGCAATATGCAGAACCTGGTAACGCCATCACCTAAACCCGATTTACAGTTTTAAGGCATGAAACTTACAGAGGTAGAAATAAATGCAATTGAGAAATATCTTGCGAAAGACAGGATATTTTATGACGACATCCGTATGGAGATGACCGATCATATCGCAACAACACTGGAGGAGCAGTTGAATGAAGGTGATGATTTTGATGCTGTACTTAAAGCCTATATGCATTCGCATCTTAAGGTAAAGTTGTTGACGGCGGCAAAAGAGCAGGAACTGATAAGGGACAGGCAAAACAGGAATAAGATTTTTAGTCAGTTTACAGAAAAAAGGGGAATTGCCTTTTTTGCCATCATATTTTTACTGATACAAATTTCCACTTTTGAGGTATGGGCTTTCAGGGCTTTTGAAGCTGTAATGATCATAGGGATATTTGCTTACATGGTTTCTGAACCCTGGATGCCTAAAAGGTTTCTTTTTGTAAAGAGGTTTACGACTGCATCGTGGTACTATTATGTAATCACTATGCTTTTTGTTTTAAAAATAAACAATTTTTTTGGTGAAGACCAGTGGGTATATTGTATAAAAGGTGTGGTACTGAGCGTGATTTTTACAACATACTACCTCGTAATGAGAATGAATAATGACATTTTAAAAAATAACAGATATGCCTAAGCTGACACAAGAACAGATAAATGCCGTTGACAAGGCGCTTTGGGATATTGAGATCAGATTTCTGGATATCCGCATAGAGATGACCGACCATGCAGCCACGGCGATTGAAGGGATGGAGGGTGACTTTACTGCCAACCTGGAACGATACATTGCCAATAACAAAAGGGAGATGAAGAAGAATTACCGTCAGTTCAGGATGAATGCCTGGATAAAGGGAATTAAGTTGTTGTTTAGTAATTTGTTTACTATGAGGTTTGCAGCGATACTGGCTGTGATATATGGGCTGCTTTTTGTCGATTACAAATATGAAGGACTGGAAGGAACAACAACCAAATTTGTGCTCCTGAGTGCTTTTGCATTTCCTGTTTTATGGGTCTATTACCTTTATGTAGGGTTTACAAAGCAAAAAAAACAGTTCTCTACCGCTGAGCGATTGCTGGAATTCTTTGGAGGGTTATTATTTATACTGTGTTTTATAGTAAGGAATAGCATAGATAAGGCTGATGTTGAAGATACAACAAAACTGCTGTATTATGCTTTTATAATCAGTTTTTATGCTATGGTAATTATCACTTACAGATTCCTTAGCAAATTTTATAAATCAAGATATCAGGTTATTTAATTATGAATAAGCTTACACAAGAACAGATAGAAGCGATACACGCAGCCCTTAAAAAGATCGGGTTTCTTTATGTGGATATACTTCACGAGATGACCGATCATATTGCTACAGAACTTGAAGGGATGGAAGGGGATTTTGAGAGGAATCTTAAACTTTATATCGGCAGGAATAAAAAGGAGCTGCGAAGGTTTAACCGTAAGAACATATTTATCTCGTGGGGGCAGTCATGGAAAGGCTTGTTCCTGAATATGCTGACCGTTCGCTTTGCTGCGCTTTGTGGACTAATATTTTTAGCATTAACAGGATTAAGCAACGTTCTTGAAAGAGAAACGTTTGTAACTATAATGTTCTTTGTTTTCTGCATGGCTAATGGAGCGGTTTCGTTTCCGGAAGTGTTCAGGATGATGAATAAGAAAGAACAGTATTCGGTTGGGGAGGGTATCGCAATACTAAATGTATTTGTGTTTTTCCCGGGTCTTTTTTCAATACGATACATGGATGATCTTGCATCTGATGTTATGGTCGTGCTTTACTTTACGGTACTGCTTTCTCTTTGTGCCGTAATGGCTGTAACTGTGCGCCGATTTAAGGCACATCATAAACTGCGATACAATGGCTAAGCTTACAGCAGATCAGATACAATTCATAGACGACCGCCTGTATAATCTTGGCGTTGAGTTTATGGATATTCGCTACGAAATGGTAGACCATATTGCTTCTGAACTTGAAGCGAAAGAAGGCGATTTTGGCGATAACTGGCATGAGTATTTTATCATGAACAGGCTCCAGCTGCTGGAACAGAATAAGAAAGCAAAAAGAACCGCAGTATCGAGGGCTATAAAGCAATATTTGGATACGCTCAAAACCCCAATGGCTTTTATTCCGGCAGGGATGGTATTTGCGGCAGCCTATTTTTTTGCGCAATTCTATATGGATGGATTCGACCTTGGCATGTATGGGAGTTGCATCTTGTTTATTCTGATAGTTCCATTTGCTATTGTAAGCTGGAAAAACAAAAGAATATCGGTTATGCGCGTTATGGTGCAATTTTATAGCTACATATATCTTGGAAATATGGCGGTAACATTAACAGCATCTTTTATTGAAAATGATGCGGAAAGGATGCATCCACAGCGGATAAGCATTTCTTTTATGGCGGCACTGATCACGGTGCTGATAATTAGCCTGTACCGTTTCAGGAGGAAATATGTGGGCAAATACATTTAAAACCAACCAACTATTATATACTAAAATGAACAGGCTTACTAACGAACAGATACAATTTATAGACAATTACCTGTATAATGCAGGGGTTCATTATGTTGATATCCGTTGTGAAATGACCGACCATGTAGCTACAGCCATCGAAGACATGGAAGGCGAATTTGGCTATAATTTCTCCCGCTATATGGCGGTTCATAAAAGAGAGCTGATGGCCTCGAACAGGAGCTTTAGAAAAAAAGCATTTGGCACGGCTGTACGCATTTTATTTAAGAATTGTGTTAAGCCTGTTTTTTTAGTGGGGACTACGCTGTTTACAGCTCTTGCTTTTCTGTTAACAAAAGCAGTAGGGTACAGCGAAGTGAGCGATGCACTTATGATTGGGCATCTTGTGGCATATTTTTGCCTTTATTTTTCGTGGATCTATTTTTGGATGTTTAAGAAAAACAGGTATTCGGTTATAGACAGGTTACTGTTAGTGAGTTTCTTTTTGCCGGTACTTAACAGGTTTGAAAAAAATATTGAAAATGAAACTCTTATGCTTGTGTTTCTTTCGCTATACACCGCATTCGAGATTGCGCTAATATATACAGTATTACAGTTTCACAAACAATACAAAGTACGATTTGATGGATAAGGTGATGAAAATATCTGCAGAGCAAAACGAAATGCTGTTTGAGTTTACGCGAAAGCATTATGTGGAATACTACGATTTACAGAACGAGCTGACAGATCATCTTGCCAATGCTATTGAAGAGCGCTGGCTTACCGAACCTAACCTGAGCTTTAACGAGGCATTGCATCTTGAGTTCAAAAAGTTTGGCGTTTTTGGGTTTATGGGCGTGGTGGAGAGCAGGCAGCTGGCGCTTACTAAAAAATACAACAAGCTCATTTGGGGGTATATGAAACAGTTTATAAAACTACCTCAAATCCTGATTACACTGGCTTGTTTTATGATAGCTTATAAAGCAATTCAGTTTAATGTGGTTTTTTATCAGATATTTTTTTTCGCGACATTTCTGTTGAGTTTTGGAGTATTTATATCCAAAAACAAGAAGTATCGTAAAAAAGTAAAACAAACCGGGAGGAAATGGCTTTTTGAAGAAATTCTCATGAATTTTGGACAGGGATCCTGGTTTATTTATTTTCCGACTCAGTTTTGGATACTTTTCGATTTAGAGGCTCCGGGACCGGTATGGATTGCAGTTATGGCCGGGGTTCTGGTGTTTAATATGCTGGCGCAATATGTTGTGATTTTTATCATTGCCAACAGGGCCGAAGAACACCTGTTAAAGACCTATCCAGAATATAATATGTAAATTTATCCTGAAAGCCTGTAACGTTTTGCAGCTTACAAATACCAATTAACAAATTCAACAACCAAATTACATGTTTAAAAAATTCATCTGGCTCGAATGGAAGGCATTTACCAGAGCTTCTTCATTTGCTACTAACGTAGCCATAAAAGTGTTCATGATACTTGGAGCACTATATTTCACCGCGATATTTCTTGCTTTGGGGATTTGGGCATTTTACCTGATCCAGGAAGGGCTTAACCAGGATCCGCTGGTAGTGGTAAGCAAGTTTGCGGTTTACTATTTTGTAGGCGATTTGCTGTTGCGATACTTCCTGCAAAAAATTCCGGTTATCAATATCAGGCCGTTGCTCACGTTGCCTATAAAAAGGGGGACAATCGTAAATTTTGCATTGGGCAAAACAGCGATCTCTTTCTTTAATATCATCCATGCTTTTTTCTTTATACCATTTTCGGTTGTACTGATTATAGAGGGCTACGACCCTGTAAGTGTAGTGTTGTGGCACATTGGTATGATGGCACTTATTTACAGCAACAACTTTATTAATGTGCTGGTAGACGATAAGGACTGGATATTCTGGACGGTTGCTGCTTTAGTGGTAGGCCTTGGGGCAATACAGTATTATGGCTATTTTGACATTACCATTGTTACATCGGTATTTTACCATGGGTTGTATGCAACCTACTATATGTTCCTGGTACCATTAGTACTACTGGCAGGTTTATACTATACATGCTTTAAGCTTTTTACCAGAGAGATGTATCTTGACACAGGACTTAAAGGCAAACACGAGATTGCCGAAACCCAGGATTATACATGGCTTAACCAGTTTGGAACGCTGGGTACCTTCCTTAAGAATGATATCAAGCTTATCCGCAGGAACAAGCGTTCGAAGACTACAATAATGATGAGCTGCTTCTTTTTGTTTTATGGGCTGTTTTTTTTCACCGGGGCGATTGAAGTTTATCAAGGGCCTTTCTGGAGCATGTTTGCCGGCATATTTGTAACCGGTGGCTTCATGATGACTTTCGGACAGTTTGTGCCAAGCTGGGACAGTGCCTATTATCCGCTGATGATGAGCCAAAACATTCAGTATCGCGAATATATTTCGTCTAAATGGTGGCTTATTGTTATCGGTACATCATTAAGCGCTTTATTGTCAGTATTTTATTTGTATTTCGGGCTAGACACTTACCTCCTTTTGCTTGCTGGGGCAGTATATAACATAGGTGTGAACTCGCACATTGTGTTGTTGGCCGGAGCTTTTATCAAGACTCCTATAGATCTTTCGAGCAGTAAGCAGGCCTTTGGCGACAAAAAAGCTTTTAACCTAAAAGCACTTTTGATCTCGTTGCCTAAAATGCTGGTGCCCATGGCGCTTTACGGAATAGGATTTTACACAATAAGCCCTAATGCTGGTGCAATTTTTGTAGCTGTGGCCGGGATTCTTGGTTTTGCCTTGAGAAACAAGGTTTTTGCACAAATAGAAAAGATCTACAAAAAAGAGAAGTATGGTACGCTTGCGGCCTACAAACAAAAAAACTAATCATCCAATCAATTACTATAATTTACCATGATACAGATAAATAATCTTAAAAAAGTATATAACGGGGTAACCGTACTTAACATAGGCAACCTTGAGATCCAGAAAGGTGAAAGCTTTGGCCTGGTAGGAAATAACGGAGCGGGAAAGACAACATTATTCAGCCTTTTGCTTGACCTTATCGAGCCAACAACAGGGTCGATAAAATCCAACGGAATACAGGTGAACGAAAGCGAAGCATGGAAACCCTTTACAGCAGCGTTTCTTGACGAAAGCTTTTTGATAGGCTACCTTACGCCCGAAGAGTATTTTTATTTTATAGGAGAGCTGCGCGGGCAAAATAAGGCCAGTGTAGATGCATTGCTTAAAGAACATGAAGATTTCTTTAATGGAGAGATACTTAATAAAAGAAAATACCTGCGTGACCTTTCTAAGGGTAACCAAAAGAAAGTGGGTATCATAGCAACACTTATAGGCAGTCCGGAAATTATTATTCTCGACGAGCCATTTGCTAATCTTGACCCTACAACACAGTTCAGACTTAAAAAGATAATCAAAGACCTGGCAGACGATAAAAACGTAACCATACTGGTGTCCAGCCATGACCTTGCCCATACTACCGAGGTAAGCGACAGGATAGTGGCCATGCATAAAGGCGAGATTGTAAAAGATATTCGCACATCTGCCGAAACGCTTAAAGAGCTCGAAGAATTTTTTGCGGTATAAATTAAATGGTCCCCCTTTTCGTAAGGGGGATTTTTTTGCCAAAAAACTGCCTATGTTACAAAAAGAAGCGTATTTTTACCCTCTTTTATACTAAAGTAAGATTTTAAAAGTTAAGGATAAAAAACAGCTTTTACATTGAAAACCAGTACTTCAAAATATTTTGTTCTTTTTGGTACGGTAGGTTTCGCAATTGCGTGCTCTACCAAAAAAGATTCGTTTGTTAACCGAAACTATCACGCGGTCAATACCGAGTATAACGTACTATATAACGGTAACCTGGCACTCGATGCCGGCCTTGCCGATCTTGCAACCACTTATGAGGATAACTTTTGGGACGTGTTGCCTGTAGAAAGGACCCAACCCATTGTTGTTACTGAACCGTCTGCTGTTACAGCGGTATCGGCTCCTCCGCCTGCTTCAGCGACAACTAAAGATGCAAAGCAGCCAGATTTGGCAAAAATATCAAAAATGGCACCGGCAGTTTCACTAGCAAAAGATAATGGTACTGCTAAAACGGGCTCCGGTGGCAAACCGGGAGGGCCATCTCAGGAAGCTAAGCCGGAACAAACCGGCAATTTTAAAAGAGCTGAAGAAAAGGCAACCAAAGCGATACAGAAGCACTCGATGAATATAGCTGGGAGTGAAAAGAACCCACAAATGGATGAGGCTTACCTGTTATTGGGAAAATCCAGGTATTATGAAAACAGGTATGTGCCCGCTCTTGAGGCGTTTAATTATATACTGCTAAAATATCCTTCAAGCGATAAAATAGATGCTGCCAAGATTTGGAGGGAGAAAACTAACATTCGCCTGGATAACGAGGCGATTGCAATAAGAAACCTGAAAGAACTTATAAAGCAGAAAAAGGATGCAATGGATGAGCAGACATTTGCTGATGCCAATGCCATGCTTGCAGCGGGATATATGAAACTGCAGGCGACTGACAGTGCTGTAACCGTACTTAAAAATGCAGCCGCATTCACAAGAAAGAACGAAGAAAAAGCGAGATATCATTTTATATTGGGTCAGCTACAAAGCAAACTCAACCGTCCGGATAGTGCCTATGCCGAATACCAGAGGGTGATAGATATGAAAAGAAAAGCGCCAAGGAGATATGTTATCCAGGCGCATGCCATGCAGGCCGGCCAGTTTAACCCTGCCAAAGGGGATACGATTGCCTTTTTGGAAAAATATTATAAACTGCTTGATGACAGGGAGAATAGACCCTACCTGGATATCATAAATCATCAGATGGGGCTTTATTACGAAAAGCAGCATAGTCCTTCCATGGCAGAGCAGTATTACAACGTTTCGTTACGCTCTAATTCAAGAGACCGCTATCTTCAGGCATCTAATTACAGGAACATTGGTGAGATCAATTTTAAGGATGCCCAATATGCAAGGGCAGGAATGTACTATGACAGTACATTGGTGTTTTTGGATAACAGGTCAAGAGAATACAGGAGTATAAAAAAGAAAAGGGACAACCTGGCCGATGTTATAAAATATGAGGCGATCGCAAAAACCAACGATAGCATTCTTTCGGTAGTTTCGATGGATGATACCGGAAGAAAGGCATATTATGAAAATTACATAACCAAGCTGAAAGAAAAAGAAGCGGCGCAAAAATTAAAGCTTGAGAAAGAAGCTATAAAACAGGAAAATCTGGCTGCTTCGGGAGCAGGAAATAATTTCCCGCAAGCACCCGGAATGAATACAAGCGCAAGAAGCCCTCAGCTGGGCGGAAGTGCACCGGGCGGAAGCGGAGGCAAATTTTATTTCTATACACCTGCAACTGTTGCCTATGGTAAACAGGAATTTAAAAAACGCTGGGGTAACAGAGCCTATTCTGAAAATTGGCGCTGGTCATCGGAACAGACAAATAAGGCTGCTCAAAATGCTATCGACGGAGATTCGATCTTTGACGGCATAGCGGGCAAGCTTCCAAAAGGAGATGATGAAAAAGCTGTCGAACCAAGATTCAGGACAGATTTTTATATCTCCCAGCTGCCTACCGAGAAAAAGGTTATAGACAGCCTTGCTACCGAGCGCAATTTTGCATACTACCAATTGGGCTCTATATATAAAGAGAAATTTAAAGAATACAGGCTTGCTGCCAATAAGCTGGAAACGTTATTGCAAAGCCAGCCCGAGGAAAGGCTTGTATTGCCGTCAAAATATAATTTGTATAAAATATATGAAATTATAGATCCGGCAAAAGCGGATATGTACAAGCAACAGATACTTTCACAGTACCCTGACAGCCGTTATGCTGAGATCATCAGGAACCCTACATCTGATGCGGCCAAAAATCTTACTCCTGATGCTGCTTATGACCAGCTTTTCAAAAAATACAATCAGGGGCAGATACGTGAAGTTTATGCTCAGATTGACGAGTATATAGAAACCTATACGGGAGAAGAGATCGTGTCTAAATTTGAGCTGCTTAAAGCTCAGATAGGGGCAAGGCTGTATGGTATAGAAGAATATAAAAAGGGGCTTAACTTTGTGGCGCTTAATTACCCTAACAGCATAGAGGGTAAAACGTCGGAGTCTTTGCTTAAGACCGATATACCAAACCTTGAGAAACTTGCCTTTGGACAGCCTACTGCCAGCTGGAAAATTGTCTACAAATTTGACTTTGCAGATGAGGCAAAAATAAAACCGTTAAAAGATAAGATTGAGAAGTTCATAAAAGAAGGGCTTAACAATAACATCACGATTTCAAGCGATGTATATACACTAAAAGAGAATATGCTTGTAGTGCATGGCTTCATCAGCAAACTTGCTGCCGAAGATGCTGTATCAGTATTAAAAGACTACAAGAAATATAAAGTTGCAGAAACACTCGAAATAATCTCAAGCGAAGATTATAAGGTGGTGCAAATCAAAAAGAATTATACCGAATTTTTAGCGATAGAATAAAGGATGTTTGACAAACCACAAAAGTCGTACACTGACCTATTGGGTAAAACCAACAGGATCGTGGAAGGCACTATTATAAAAGGAGATATCATTTCGCAGGCCGACTTCAGGCTTGATGGCGAACTTACAGGCAATTTTACCACCAAAGGTAAAATTGTAATAGGTCCTGCCGGAAGCGTAACAGGTGATATTAAATGCAAGAACGCCGATATAGAAGGCAAATTCAACGGAAAAATTGAAGTGGCTGAAATTTTGAATGTAAAATCAAAAGCACATATAAAAGGAGAAGTCATCACAGGAAAATTATCGGTAGAGCCGGGCGCAGAATTCAGCGCTTCCTGTATTATGCGCACTCCTGTAAAACAAACTCCAAAACCGGATGAACAGCAGCCAGGACAATAACAAAAGCAAAAAGTGGATAGCTCTGGTAAATATACCTTTCCAGATGGGGGTTATAATACTTGCAGGCGTTTACTTAGGCCTGTGGCTCGACGAAAAATACAGCAACGGGGGAAACCTGTTTACAATTATATTTTCGCTGCTGGCCGTTTTTATTGCCTTATATAATGTAATAAGGCAGGTAAAGAATCTTGGCGAAAAGCCATAAATATAATTTTTGATGACCGTTAAATTTTTAAGCTTTTTGCTGCTACTGTCGGCAACACTTTTTTTAAGCCATAATTTTATAGCCGACGAATTCTTTAAAGGGGAGTTTTATTACCAAATATGGCATATTTACGCCTTTTTGGGCATTGCTACCCTGGGCATACTTATGATTATGAATTTTATTCATAAAAATTTTCCGGATAAGACGGGCTTTGCGTTTATGGGGCTTAGCATATTCAAGATTGCAGCATCAGTAATTTTCTTTATACCTCTTATGAATGCGCAGGTGCCTAATCCCGTGGGTGATGTGCTTAATTTTTTTGTGCCATATTTTATTTACCTGCTTGTAGAAGTAGTATTTGCCGTACGTTTAATTAACAGCAAATAAACTGCACAATCATTATTGAATTATTAAAAGAGGGTTCGTTTTTAAAAATTATATTTGGATATTTTTAAATGTGAATTAAATATGTACCTTTGCAAAAATTTTTGGGACATAGTTTTAGACACTTAAATTTAAACAATAGTGATTTCAATCAAACCGCTTCGTATTTTCTTAACTGCTTTAGTAATAGGATTTTCAATGCCAGTGCTTGCGAACTCCGCAAACGATAGCGTTGTAGCGCCTGTAGCCACTGCTCATGCAGCTGAAACGAGCCATGAAGGACATGGTCATGAAGAGAAAGAATTCAATTCTACCGATCTTATCAATTCTCACATTGGAGACGCTCACGATTTCCATATTTTTGGAGAGCATGAAAATGCTGTGTCGTTAAACCTGCCTGTGATACTTTGGTCAGATAACGGTTTAGTTGTTTTTTCTTCTGCACAATTTCACCATGATAATACAGGTGAGCACGTAGTTGATGTAGATGGTCAGAAATTTGTTCGCTATAATGAAGTTATTTATTATGCCGATAAATTTGAAACACTTAGCCAGGACGATAAGACAGCATTTAACTTTGAGGCAAGGCCATTAGACTTTTCGATCACTAAAAATGTTTTCTCACTTATATTGTCGGCTCTTTTAATTTTCATCCTTTTCTCGGCTGTTGCCCGTTCTTATAAAAAGAATGCATTTGCACCAAAAGGTCTTGCAGGTTTCCTTGAACCTCTTGTTACTTTTGTAAGGGATGATATTGCGATTCCAAACATCGGTGAGAAAAAATATGCTAAATATATGCCTTACCTGCTTACCATATTTTTCTTTATATGGGTAAACAACCTGATAGGCCTTATACCTTTCTTCCCGTTCAGTTCTAACCTTACGGGTAATATTTTCTTTACTTTTGTACTGGCTTTTATTACTTACATTATTACAACGGCAAGCGGAAGCAAAGATTACTGGAAACACATTTTTATGCCGCCGGTACCTGTGTTCCTTTATCCTATCATGATACCTGTAGAGATCATCGGTACGCTTACTAAGCCATTCGCATTGATGATACGTCTTTTTGCAAACATCACTGCAGGTCACATTATTATTTTGAGCTTAATTTCACTTATATATATATTCAAGACAGTAGCTATTGCACCGGTATCGGGAGCGTTTGTATTGTTCATGAGTGTTCTTGAGTTATTAGTTGCTGCATTACAGGCTTATGTATTTACCCTGTTATCGGCATTGTTCATTGGTCAGGCTGTAGAAGAGCATGATCACCATGAGCATGATGAATATTTAATTTAATTATTATTAACAAATAAATTCTTTTATTATGGTATTAGCTGGAATCGGAGCTGGATTAGCTGTAATCGGTGCAGGTATTGGTATTGGTAAAATTGGTGGTTCTGCAATGGACGCTATGGCTCGTCAGCCTGAAGTTGCCAACAAAATCCAAACTGCAATGATTATTGCTGCGGCGCTTATCGAAGGTGTTGCTCTTTTCGCAGTAGTAGTTGCGTTAATTGCAAAATAATTAAAACAAACTTCCCTTGGCGGTTGGCTGAGGGAAGTTTTTTACAACATTAAAACTATAAACAACAAGATATGAATTTTACTGCACCCGAGAGTTTAATTTTTTGGACAACATTAATATTCGTTGTATTCTTTATCCTGCTTAAAAAATTTGCATGGAAACCTATTTTAGGTGCTGTGAAAAGCAGGGAAGAGTCTATCAATAATGCACTAAAGTCTGCAGAGGCTGCACGTGCTGAAATGCATAATCTTCAAGCTGATAACCAAAGGATCCTTAACGAGGCTCGTGCTGAGAGAGATGCTATGATTAAAGATGCTAGAGAGATTAAAGACAAGATGATTGCTGATGCAAAAGCAGAGGCTGTTCTTCAGGGCGAAAAAATGATTGAGCAGGCTAAAGCTGCAATTGCAAGCGAGAAAAACGCTGCAATGGCTGAGCTTAAAAACCAGGTTTCTGGTTTCTCTCTTGATATCGCTGAGAAAATCCTTAAAAACGAATTGTCTGATAAGGCATCTCAAACTTCATTGGTTGAGAGAATGCTTGATGACGTTAAATTAAACTAATCGCTATATGACAGGTTCAAGAGCTGCAATACGTTATGCAAAAGCAATCCTGGATATGGCGCAGGCTTCAGGAGCTGCAGGCAATGTAAATGAAGACATGTCCCTTATAGCATCTACCATTAAAGGCAATGCTGAGCTGAGCGCATTTGTGAACAGTCCGGTTGTTAAGGCAGAAGCTAAAGAGGCAGCCCTTAAAGAAATTTTTGCGGGAACGCAATCTATTACTTTAGGTCTTTTTCACCTATTGCATGAAAACAAGAGGTTTGAAATCCTTCCGCTTATTGCAGAGGAGTACAAAACCCAGTTTGATGCACTTAACGGAATAGAAGTGGCTACGGTTACTACCGCTATACCACTTACCGAAGAGCTTGAGGCAAAGGTAATGGCTAAGATAAAAGAGTTTTCAGACAAGAAAATTACCATAAAAAGCATCGTTGATCCGGCTATCATTGGCGGATTCATCCTTAGGATAGGCGATAAGCAGTTTAATGCTTCTGTGGCAAACAGGCTTACAACATTAAGAAGAGAGTTAAGTAATTAGTATTTTATCGCACGAAAGTGTTTAAACTATAGAGTATATTATGGCAGAAATTAAAGCTGCTGAAATTTCAGCAATATTAAAGAAACAATTGTCCGGTTTTGAATCGGGTGCTACATTAGAAGAAGTGGGAACAGTTCTTAATGTAGGAGATGGTATTGCCCGTATTCACGGTCTGTCTAACGCACAATATGGTGAGTTAGTTCAGTTCGAGAATGGGTTAGAGGCTATGGTCCTGAATCTTGAAGAAGACAATGTGGGCGTAGTATTGTTTGGTACATCTTCAGGTATCGTAGAAGGATCTACAGTAAAAAGAACACAGCGTATCGCTTCACTTAGAGTAGGTGAGCAAATGGTAGGCCGTGTGGTAGACACTCTTGGTAACCCAATTGATGGTAAAGGCCCTATTGGTGGTGACCTTTATGAGATGCCTCTTGAGCGTAAAGCTCCTGGAGTTATCTTCCGTCAGCCGGTAACTGAGCCGCTTCAGACAGGTGTAAAAGCAATCGATGCGATGATCCCTGTAGGACGTGGACAGCGTGAGCTTGTAATTGGTGACCGTCAGACTGGTAAAACTACAGTTTGTATCGATACCATCCTTAACCAGAAAGAATTTTATGATGCTGGGAAACCGGTATTCTGTATATATGTAGCTGTTGGGCAAAAAGCTTCGACTGTTGCAGGTATTGCTAAAACATTAGAAGAAAAAGGCGCAATGGCTTATACAGTTATCGTTGCTGCTAATGCTTCTGACCCTGCTGCAATGCAGGTTTACGCTCCGTTTGCAGGTGCTGCAATTGGTGAGTACTTCCGTGATACGGGCCGTCCGGCACTTATCATTTATGATGACCTTTCTAAACAGGCAGTTGCTTACCGTGAGGTATCGCTTCTACTAAGAAGGCCACCGGGACGTGAGGCTTACCCTGGAGACGTTTTCTACCTTCACTCAAGACTTCTTGAGAGAGCTGCGAAAGTTATCGCTGATGACGATATCGCTAAAAACATGAACGACCTTCCGGAATCTCTTAAGCCAATCGTTAAAGGTGGTGGATCGCTTACTGCGCTTCCTATCATCGAAACTCAGGCTGGTGACGTTTCTGCATATATCCCAACAAACGTAATCTCGATTACTGATGGTCAGATATTCCTTGAGTCAGATCTATTCAACTCAGGTGTACGTCCGGCAATCAACGTTGGTATCTCTGTATCGCGTGTAGGTGGTAACGCACAGATCAAATCAATGAAAAAAGTATCTGGTACGCTTAAGCTTGACCAGGCACAGTTCCGTGAGCTTGAAGCTTTCGCTAAATTTGGTTCTGACCTTGATGCTGTAACGCTAAACGTAATCGAAAAAGGTAGAAGAAACGTTGAGATCCTTAAACAGGCGGTTAACGATCCTTATACTGTAGAAGATCAGGTTGCTATTATTTATGCAGGTTCTAAAAACCTACTTAAAAAAGTACCTGTGAACAAAGTAAAAGAATTCGAAAAAGATTATATCGAATATCTTAACGCTAAGCACAGAGCAACGCTTGACGGTCTTAAAGCTGGTAAATTTACAGATGAGATCACTGATGTTCTTGAGAAAGTAGCAGCAGAGATTTCAGCAAAATACTAATAAATTAATGTATCAATTAATCAATGTAGCAATTGTTCCATTGATTAATTGCTTAATTATTACATTATAAAATGGCAAACTTAAAGGAAATACGTAACAGGATTACTTCCGTTTCATCCACGATGCAAATTACAAGTGCGATGAAAATGGTTTCTGCAGCCAAGCTTAAAAAAGCACAGGATGCTATTACGGCTATGAGGCCTTATTCTGAGAAGCTTACTGAGCTACTGCAAAATCTTAGTGCTACCCTTGACAGCGACAATGGAGGAGTATTTGCCGAGCAGCGCCCGGTAAATAAAGTGCTTATTGTTGCCATTACTTCAAACAGGGGTCTTTGCGGTGCTTTTAATGCCAACGTGATCAAACAGATAAAAAACCTTCAGGCTGCTTATGCAGGTAAAGAGGTTGATGTTTTGGCAATTGGTAAAAAAGGTAACGATGTGCTTAGGAAAACCTGCAATGTTGTAGATAACAAAAGCGAAATATTTGATACCCTTACGTTTGAAAATGTAGCCGAAGCAGCACAGTCTCTTATGGACAAATTTGCAGCGGGCGAGTATGACAAAATTGAGCTGGTATACAACCATTTCAAAAATGCAGCTACTCAGGTAGTGCTTACAGAGCAGTTCCTGCCTCTTGAGCCTGCGGCTAAAGATGAGAAAGCAGCAAACAATGTTACTGATTACATTTTTGAGCCTACCAAAGAAGAGATCGTACTTAGCCTTGTACCACTTTCGTTAAAAACGCAATTGTACAAAGCCGTTCGTGATTCTTTCGCTTCTGAGCACGGTGCCCGTATGACAGCGATGCACAAAGCAACAGATAATGCTACTGACCTAAGAAATCAGCTTAAGCTTACTTACAACAAAGCCCGTCAGGCTGCCATTACTAACGAGATCCTTGAGATCGTGGGTGGTGCCGAGGCATTGAACAACTAAGAATACAAAACAAGCATATTTTGAAAAGGCTTCCGGTTTTCGGGAGCCTTTTTGATTTGAATAACTTCAGTATATATTTTACCTTAGGCACAATTATTCTTTTTCTTCGTAGTTTTTATATTGCTGTAAATTATAATTACTTTTGTTATAACTAAAAACCAACCACTCTTTGAGCTTATACAAGAATCTTTTTAAGCAGACTGCCATATATGGTATAGCTACGGTTGTACCCAGGATATTCAGCTTTTTGCTGACTCCGCTGTATACCGATATACTTCCGGAGAAGGAATATGGTGAGCAGGCACTTATTTTTGCGGGAATGGCATTTTTAAATGTCATACTGGCTTATGGCATGGAGACTGCTTTTTTCAGGTTCTACACTTCTGATAGCAAAAAAAGTGTATTGAGTACTTCTACCATTTCGCTTTTTTGGTCATCGATTGCTTTTCTTGTTATTGCACTATTGGGGCGCAGTTATCTTGCCGAAGCAGGCGACCTTGATGTTGAATATGTGACGTATACGATATGGATACTGGCACTGGATGCATTGGTAATAGTTCCGTTTTCTAAATTAAGGGCTGAGGGCAGGCCGCTGATGTATGCAGCAGTCAAGATTGGAAATGTTGCCATAAATCTTCTCTTTAATGTATTCTTCCTTGTATATCTTGGGGATATTGCAAAGGCATATCCGGATAGCTTTTTATCGACCATATATGTTGAAGACTTTCAGGTAGGTTACATATTTGTATCAAACCTTATAGCGAGTCTGCTTACACTTGTGGTTCTGCTTCCGCACTACATAAAAACAGAATGGCATTTTGACGCTAAGCTTTGGCGACGCATGATGCAGTACAGCCTTCCGGTTATGGTGGCAGGCCTTGCATTTGTTGTTAACGAGACTTTCGACAGATTTTTTCTAAAAGCTTTTCTTCCATTATCTGAAAATGCAGTAAAAGTAGAGATAGGTATTTACTCGGCCTGTTATAAGCTTGCCGTATTCATGACACTATTTGCTACGGCATTCAGGCTGGGCATTGAGCCATTTTTCTTTAGCCATGCCAAGCACGAGAATGCACGCTATACATATGCCACTATCACCAAATATTTTGTAATCTTCGGATCGATGATACTATTATGTGTAGTGGTTTTTGCAGATGTCCTGAAAATGCTGATGCTAAGGAGCCCTGCCTACTGGAAAGGCATGGACGTAGTTCCATTAATTATCCTTGCCAATTTTTTCCTTGGGATATATTCAAATCTTTCGGTGTGGTATAAGTTATCAGATAAAACAAGGATAGGCGCTAATATCTCGATCGCCGGCGCAGTGGTAACAGTTGTACTGAACTACCTGCTGATACCCTATCTTAGCTATATGGGTTCGGCTATCGCTACGATATCGGCATACGGAACCATGATGGGTCTTTCTTTTTACTTTGGGAATAAATATTATCCAATACCGTACGATATAAAAAAGATAAGCCTGTACCTTGGCTTGTCGATACTCCTGTCGGCACTGTCGTTCTATGTACCAATTTTCAGGAGAACGTATATCTTCGGAATACTTTCGATAATTGCATTCATGTGGATAATATACAGAGGTGAAAAAGAAACCCTGCAACGAATAATCAAAAGAAAATAACAGATTACAAATACAATATGACAATCAACATTATCAATAGATCGGGTCACGCATTGCCAAATTATGAAACCATTGCCTCTGCAGGAATGGACTTAAGAGCAAACATTGAAGAACCAATAGTACTGGCTCCATTAGGCAGGGCTATCGTGAAAACAGGTTTGTTTATTGAGCTGCCGATAGGCTATGAAGCACAGGTGCGCCCAAGAAGCGGACTGGCTGCCAAAAAAGGCGTAACGGTATTGAACAGTCCGGGTACTATTGATGCCGATTATAGAGGTGAGATTGGGGTAATTTTAGTAAATTTATCAAATGAGCCTTTTACTATTGAAAATGGCGAAAGGATTGCCCAGCTGATTATTGCAAGACACGAGCGTGCCGAGTGGAATGAAGTGGAAGCACTTACCGAAACTTCTCGTGGAGAAGGCGGCTTTGGCAGTACAGGGGTTAAATAATAGAAATACCAACAAGCATTAAACATCAGAGATGAAAATTATAGTTCCTATGGCTGGACGCGGATCGCGCCTTCGCCCTCATACACTTACAGTACCAAAACCATTGATACCTATTGCCGGTAAACCCATCGTTCACAGACTTGTGGAAGATATCGCAGGGGTGCTGCACCAGGAAATTGAAGAAATAGCTTTTATAGTGAGCCGTGATTTTGGCACGCAGGTAGAAACTGACCTTATTGCCATTGCCGAAAAGCTGGGTGCTAAAGGCTCTATTTATTACCAGGAGAAACCGCTTGGCACTGCCCATGCCATCATGAGCGCTAAAGAATCTATGAGCGGACCAGTAGTTGTGGCTTATGCCGATACACTTTTCAGGGCCGATTTTACGTTAGATACTACAGCCGACAGTGTTATATGGGTAAAACAGGTTGAAGACCCGAGCGCTTTTGGCGTTGTGAAGCTTAATGACAAAAATGAGATTGTTGACTTTGTTGAGAAGCCAAAAGATTTTGTTTCTGACCTTGCTATCATCGGTATTTATTATTTTCAGAGTGGCGAGACCCTTCGCGAAGAGCTTCAGTACCTTTTAGATAATAACATCACTAAAGGCGGTGAGTACCAGCTTACCGATGCTTTAGAGAACATGAAGGAAAAAGGCATGAAATTTGTTCCGGGTAAGGTAGACGAGTGGATGGACTGCGGAAATAAAAATGTAACGGTAGAGACCAACTCGCGAATGCTGGGCTTTTTACATAACGATGGTGTAAACCTGACTTCGGCTACAGTACAGATGGAAAACAGTACCATTATACCTCCTTGTTTTATAGGGGAAAATGTAGTGCTTAAAAATTCGACTATCGGGCCATATGTTTCGTTGGGCGATAATACCCATGTTGAGAATACAATTATTAAGAATAGCCTGGTACAAACGCATGCAGTTATAAAAAATGCTGTTTTAGATAATGGCATGATAGGCAACCATGCTGCGTTTAATGGTAAATTTACCAGTATTAGTATTGGTGATTATTCAGTTATAGAATAAACAAATGAAATTTAAAACCCTTTTTTGCGGAATGCTGCTTTCAGGTACAATGGCTGTTCCTGCTGCCTTGTATGCCCAGGAGCCAAAAGAGCCGGATCAGGTTGCATTGGCGAATGATGAGTTTGAGAATAACTTCTTCGAAGCATTAAAGCAAAAAGGAATCGAGAATTATGATAAGGCAATAAAGTCACTGGAAAAGTGTCTTGCTAAAGAGCCTGCCAATGCGGTGATACTTCATGAACTGGGTAAAAATTACCTGTCAATGAAAAATTATCCGGAGGCCGAAAAGGCTTTCCTGAAAGCCCGCGACCTTGACCCAACGAACCGCTGGTATTGGCAAAGCCTGTATGATGTGTATTACGAAACAAAAGATTTCAATAAATCAATTCCCGTAGTGCAAAAGCTTACCGAGTGGCGCAAGGAATTCTACCAGGAAGATTTGGTATCATTATATATGTATACCCAGCAGTTTGACAAAGCGCTGTCCCTTATCAATGAGATGGAACAGACAGTTGGCATGTCAGAAAAGCGTGAGATGTACAAACTACAGATACTCAGCGACAGCAAATATAAAAAGCCTCAAAAGGAAACATTAGAAGAGGCGATTAAGAAAAACCCGAAAGAGGAATCGAATTACCTTGAGTTGATTTATTTATATTCTGAAAGCAATCAGGAGCAGAAAGCCCAGGAAGTTGCAAAAAAGCTTGAGAAAGAAGTGCCGGGTTCTGATTGGGCACAGGTAAGCCTTTTCAAATTCAACCTGAATAATAACGATGGCAAAAAAGCTGTCGAATCGATGTTCAGGGTTTTAGACAGTAAAAAGATAGATCGCAAGATAAAGCACAGGGTACTTAATGAGTTTCTTATCTATGCTTCGAACAATCCGCAGTACATGGGCGACCTTGACAAAGCGGTGGGTTATTTTGAAGATGACAAGCAGGTAAATGTGCCAAAAGAGATAGGGAAGTTCTTTTTTAGTAAAGACAGATATCCTGAGGCGATGCATTATTTTGAAAAAGGGCTGGCTCAAAGGCCAGATGATATCGAAACTGTAGAATTACTGCTCTATACCTATACTGAAGCAGGCCAGTATGATAAGCTCCTTAAAAAATCGGGCGAGTATATAGATATGTATCCTACGCATGCACGCCTGTACTATTTTGCGGGGCTGGCATCTAACCAGGCAAAACAATATGCGAAGGCTAAAGACTACCTGGAAACAGGTATCGATTTTGTAGTGGAAGATCCTGAACTTGAATTGAAAATAACAAAACAGCTGACCGAAACCTATACCGGCCTTGGCGATACTAAAAAGAAAAATGAAATGGTTCAGCGTCAGGCTAAACTTGAAAAATCTAAAAGCAATTAATGAAAAAAATAGCAGTCATACTATTTGTGGTATTCTCTCTTGCTTCGTGTAAAACCAAACAGGCTGTTATTGCCGAGGGTAATGCCGGAGAAGAAAAGGCCGTAAAAGAAATTATAGACGGGCATTATAGTAATGCCAAAGATTTCAAAACGCTTTTGATAAAAGCATCTGTTGATTATAAGGATAAAAAAACCAAGCAGAGCATTAATGCCGAGGTGCGCATCAAAAAAGATGAAACGATACTGGTTAGCGTTCGCTTTTTAGGGATTACCATGGCAAAAGCTATTATTACCCCGACAAGGGTAAGCTATTACGAAAAGATCAACAGTACCTATTTTGACGGCAATTATGCGGCACTGAGCAAATGGCTTGGCACTGAACTTGACTATGAAAAAGTTCAGAACATGCTTTTAGGAAATGCCATTTATGACCTTAACAAAGGAAAGTATGCTGCTTCTTTAGAAAACGGCCAGCATAAGCTGCAGTCAATGGACAGGTCGTCCTTAACAAAAATGTTTTTGTTTGAAGGTGGAAATTACCTCCTGAAGAGCGAGTCAATAAAACAGGCCGGACAGGAACCGCGCAGTTTACAGATTGCCTATCCTGCTCACAGGGAGTATCCTAAAGGAGTGCTACCTTCGGCAATAAAAATTGAAGCTGAACAAAAAGACAACGTGACCCTGAATATAGAATATAATACGGTTACCTTTGACGAAAATCTTACGTTTCCGTATGAAGTTCCCGAAGGATATGACCAGATCTTTGTAGACTAAATCACAACACAAACCATGACCAGATTTTTCGTTACTATTTTTTTTATATGCTTTACCGTTCTTGGTTATGGCCAGACTGACCAGCGCAAAAAACTGGAACAGCGCAAGGCCCAAATCCTGAAAGAGATGAAGGAATTGCAAAATCTTGAATCGCAGAGTAAGACTAAAGAAAAATCGGTGCTCGGAAAAATTGAGGAGAATAGCACCAAGATAAAACTGAGTGAAAGGCTCATCAGCACTACTGCAAAACAAACGCGACTGCTGACAGATGACATTTATACCAACCAGTTAAGCATTAATAAACTTAACAGGGAACTAAAAGTACTTAAGGAAGATTATGCCAATATGGTAGTAAAGGCATACAAGAGCCGTTCTGAGCAAAGCCGTATCATGTTCATATTGTCTTCTGAGAATTTTCTTCAGGCTTACAAGCGCATGCAGTACATGAAACAATATGCGAGTTTCAGAAAAGTACAGGGCGACGAGATACGATCTAAAATGGCCGAGCTTGAAGAGCGTGTAACAACACTTTCAGGACAGAAGAAAGAAAAAGAAGTACTGCTTGTAGAAAGTGAAAAGCAAAAGAAAGATTTGGTGAAAGATAAGCAGGAGCAGGAAACACTGGTAAAAGCCATTCGTAAGGATAAGAAAAAATATGCTTCTGAAATTAAAAAGAAACAGCAGGAGGCAAGGGATATTGACAGGAAGATCGATAAGATGATCAAAGATGCTATTGCCGCTGCCAACAAAAAAGCAGCAGCTAAAGCAACTACTGCAGCCGAGAAAAAAGAGATTACCGAAGCGGCCAAAAAAGAGCCGAACAAAATTGTGATGACCAAAGAAGAAAAGCTTACGGCAAGCAACTTTGTGGCTAATAAAGGAAAACTTCCGTGGCCGGTACGCGAAGGTTATGTCTCTTCACGATTTGGAAGAAATGAGAGTCCTTATGAAAAAGGAGTGATTGTAGAAAATAACTATATTGAAATTGCTACCAATAAAGGCAGTGCGGTTAGGGCTATCTTTAATGGGGAGGTAACTTTGGTGCAGATAATATCAGGAACAAAAACAGTAACCGTAAGGCATGGTGATTACCTGACGATGTACTTCAACCTTGGTTCTGTAAGTGTAGATGTAGGAGATAAAGTTACGACCGGACAAAATATAGGTACGGTTTATACCTATCCTTCCGGTAAAACGGTAATGAGGTTCTATGTGTCGCAAAACTCAAAATTCCTTAATCCGGAATCCTGGATAACAAAATAGAAAAAAGAAACCCTCGCCATTGGCGAGGGTTTCTTTTTATATAAATAATGCTTTCAGTTCTGTTGCATCATGTGGGTTCATTTTTCCGGCAAGTACAAGGCTTAACTGTTTCCTTCTTAGTGCAGCTTCATAGCGTTGTTGCTCAAGTTCGGTTTGAGGTTCTATGGCTGGCACTTCTACCGGTCTTCCTGTTTCATCTACAGCTACAAAGGTATAGATGGCTTCATTAGCTTTATGCCTGATTCCGCTTTCGCGGTCTTCAATCCATACATCAATAAATACCTCCATGGAAGTTTTAAAGGTGCGTGATATTTTAGCTTCAACGGTAACAACACTTCCCAGAGGGATGGCGCGGTTAAAAGCTACGTGGTTTACCGATGCGGTCACCACAATCCTGCGGGAATGCCTTCTGGCGGCAATACTTGCTGCACGGTCCATGCGTGCTAATAGTTCTCCACCAAAAAGGTTGTTAAGTGGATTGGTCTCGCCCGGTAATACCAGGTCGGTCATGATACACATTGAATCGGAAGGAAATTTTGCCTGCATTCGTTTTTTTGGCAAAGATAGTGCAGAAGCAAAAAAAATCTCCCGGATGGGAGATTCAATTTTTATAATTCTTTTACAAGAAGCCAGGCATCGCTGTTTTCTGTTCGTTTAATGCTGTTCATTTTTGCCTGAGCTTCGGCTAGTGTTTTAAAGCTTCCGTAGCCTACCTGAAAAAGGCCAAATTTATTCTTGCCTAGTTTGCGGGCGTTATAACCTTTAGATACCAGCTGATTTACAGCTTTTTGTGCATTGTCTTCGCTTTTAAAAGCGCCGGCTACAACGTGGTAAGGATAGGTAGATGCCTTTTCTTCTTTTAGTGGAAGCTTAACGGCAGGCATAGGGCTTTCTATAAAAAAGGTAGCCTGTTGTATCCTTTCGGTTACCTGCTCCTGTACCGATTGTTCTACAAGAAGTGTTTCTGTAGCGATCTCGTGGTCACGGTACATTTTAAAGCCTGCACCGCCTACGCTTGTCATCACGGCAAATACAGCAGCATACTTAAGGTAGGAGTAGTTTTTCTTTCTTTCCGGGGTAAAGATAACCGGAGCCATCTCTTCTAATTTTTCGGCAACAGCTTTAAGCTCTTCTCTTTTTATTGCCGGAGATATTACATTGGTAAGCCCGAAAGCTTCGGCAAGGTAATTTACCGGAGTATCCGGTGCAAATACGATATTGCCTTCTATGTTATGAGCAACGGTGCCCAGATTTTTAAGAATCAGGGTTTCCCAGTTTTGCAGTCTTTTATTCCATTGTTCAACAGTCTGCGAAATATTTGCCACAGCCTGCTCGTAAGAAATTTTTTCCTGTAATGCGATATGGTTGGCTAAAAGCCCGTCATTATTTTTTAAATTCGCATTGAATGAAATCAGTTTTTTAGGAGGATAGAATGTATAGGTGTCATTGTTTAGCTGTGCAGGCTGGGTTTCGGTCAGAAACGCGCCGAAGCCGGGAACGCTAACGCACTGGTAGCGATACAATAAAGCCGATATATGTTTTTCTATCATCATAAGAACAAAATTAACAATTCAACGCAAGTTGCAAAATTTTATTCACAATTTTTATTAACAATACGCAACAATACGATAAACGCCATATAAAACCGATTAATGACTGATTCTGAATTACTTAATATACTAGCCCTCATGCGTGTTGAGGGTGTAGGTGATATCGTCGCCAAAAGACTTATCAACCATCTTGGCTCTGCCGAAGCTGTTTTCAAAGCTAAAAAATCACAAATAACCGCCATAGAAGGAATAGGGGAAGTTGTATACAATAGCCTTAAAGGAGCAAATACTTTTAAACTGGCTGAGGCCGAAATGAAATTCATCAGTGATAACACTATCAGGCCGCTGTACTATCAGGAAAAAGATTACCCTGACAGGCTAAAGCATTGTATAGACGGACCAGTGATTTTATTTACATCAGGTAATATAAATTTGGAAGGGCGTAAAACAATAAGCATTGTGGGTACAAGGCAGATGACATCCTATGGTTCTGATTTTTGCCGAAAGCTTATTGAAGACCTTGTGCCGCTCAATCCGGTAATAATAAGCGGATTTGCCTATGGGGTAGATATTCATGCACATGCCATTGCTATGGAGCAGGGACTGCAAACTATAGGTGTCGTGGCTCATGGACTCAATCAGGTATATCCGAAGGTGCATAAAAAGTATGTATCTAAAATGGAAGAGAATGGTGGCTTTATGACCGAGTTTTGGAGTACGTCGAATCCGGATAAGGAAAATTTTGTAAGGCGTAACCGCATTGTAGCGGGACTTAGCGAAGCGACCATTATAATAGAGAGTGCTGACAAAGGCGGCTCATTGATCACGGCCAATATTGCTAATGACTACAATCGCGATGTGTTTGCAGTGCCCGGCCGCGTGACGGATAAATACAGCATGGGCTGCAACAATCTTATAAAAAGCCAGCGTGCCAATGTGCTTACTGATGCTGCCGACCTTGTATATATGCTCAACTGGCAGCTGGAAGAGGATAAGAAAAAACCGGTGCAGAAACAGCTTTTTGTTGTGCTCGAAGATGACGAGCAAAAAGTCTATGACTACCTTCTAAAACATGGTAAAGAACTGATGGATATCATTGCGCTCGAATGCGAAATGCCCATCTTTAAAATATCTTCGCTGCTCCTAAATATGGAACTCAAAGGTGTAATACGTCCGCTGCCAGGGAAACTATTTGAGGCGATTTGATAGTAGACAGTGGCAGTCACAGTTTTCAGTTCGAATGATTACAAATAGAAAAAGTTCACAAAGGAATCCTTATAAAAGAGACTTTGTGAACTTTTTTATTACTGTAAACTGTTAACTATTCGTAACCCAGTTTCGTCCTTACTTTTTTCAGAACACCATTAGCAACTGTAGCTGCTTTTTCGGCTCCTGTTTTTAATAAGGCATCAACTTCAGGGAGGTTAGCCATATAGTAAGCATATTTTTCTCTTATGATTGCAAATTTCTCAACGATAACCTCAAACAAAGCCTGTTTAGCATGGCCATAGCCATAATTGCCGCCAAGATAGTTGGCACGCATTGCCTCAATCTGCTCCGGTGTTGCTAATAATTTATATAAAGCAAATACATTACATGTATCAGGATTCTTAGGGTCTTCCAGAGGAGTGCTGTCGGTCTCAATGCTCATTACCTGTTTGCGCAACGCTTTGTCGTCCTGGAAGATATTGATAAAGTTATTTCTCGACTTACTCATTTTCTCCCCGTCTGTACCGGGAATTATTTTAGTGTCATCTCCGGTAACCGCTTCTGGCAGTACAAAGGTCTCGCCCATCTGGTGGTTAAAGCGTGAAGCGACATCACGGGTAATCTCTATATGCTGTACCTGGTCTTTACCTACCGGTACAAAATTGGCATCATATAATAATATGTCGGCAGCCATAAGCATAGGATAGGTAAACAATCCGGCATTCACGTCTTCCAGCCTGTCGGCCTTATCTTTAAAAGAGTGTGCCAGCGTTAAACGCTGAAATGGGAAGAAGCAGCTAAGGTACCACGACAGCTCTGCCGTCTGGGGTACATCGCTCTGGCGGTAAAACACAACTTTGTTAATGTCAAGTCCGCACGCAAGCCATGTTGCGGCTACGCTATAGGTATTAGCGCGCAGTGTTGCACCGTCCTTGATCTGCGTGGTAGAGTGCAGGTCGGCTATAAATAAAAATGAGTCGTTCTCAGGTTTGTTAGCCATTTCCACGGCCGGTAGTATGGCACCTAAAAGGTTGCCAAGGTGAGGGGTTCCGGTGCTTTGCACTCCGGTTAATATTCTTGCCATTCTACAAAAATTGAAATTTTTACAAAGGTAAACGATTTGGTAACAAAATAAGGATTGAATCCTTACATTTGGAAATATGAAAATAGTGAAATATTTTTTGTGGACGCTTTGGCGTATATGGTTCTACATCCTTATGGGTGTGCCAATTATAATACTGTCTCCAATACTCATTCTCTCAATAGCATCTGAAAAAACCTATCCGCAGTTTTTTGTACTGGCGCGGCTATGGGCAAAGATCATATTATTTGGTATGGGGCTTCCCTATAAAATTGAACGCGAACAGGAAATGGAAAAGGGTAAAAGCTATATGCTTGTAGCGAATCATACTTCCATGACCGATATTATGCTGATGCTGGTAGTATCCAAAAATCCATTTGTATTTGTAGGGAAAAAGGAACTGGTAAAAATTCCCATTTTCGGTTTCTTTTATAAACGTACGTGTATACTGGTAGACCGTAAAAGTTCCAAGAGCCGGTTTGAAGTTTTTAAGCGCGCACAAAAAAGGCTTGACCAGGGCTTGAGTATTTGTATTTTCCCTGAAGGAGGTGTGCCCGAAGATGAAACCGTATTACTTGACGAATTCAAGGATGGTGCTTTCAGGCTGGCCATAGAACATCAGATACCTATTGTACCCATGAGCTTCTACGATAACAAAAGGCGTTTTTCATTTAATTTCTTTAGTGGCTCCCCGGGTTTGATAAAAGCCAAAGTACATGCGTTTGTATCGACCGATGGACTGACCATGGATGATAAAACCGACCTGAAAGACCTTAAGGATAAAGTAAGGCAGATCATTTACCACGACTTATTGCTGAACAGCAAAAAATAAAAGCACCCCGGTATGTGAGCGCTTTTAAAAAGGAACTACCCAAAATAGTTTCCGGGCAAACCAACATGCCTAGAAACTAAAACTTACACCGGAATACAGACCTATGAAATAAGGTTTAAAATTACCTGCATCCCTGCTGTATGCGTTTACCTGATATTTGAATGTCGGTTCAAAATTTGCCTGGAATGATTCCCAGAATTTGTATTTGAAGCCCACACCCACATTGGTACTGAAGTGTAAATTATTCAGGTTTTGTGCCTGGCCTACTTCGGTACTCATACCTGTAGACGATACAACACTTACATTATTCTCATTCAGGAAAAGTCCGCTGACACCACCGATCAGGTCAATGCCAAATTTCTTATTCACTAAAGCATAGCTCATCTCAAGTGGTATTTCTATATAACCTGTTTTCTGAACCATTGAACCTTCCATAAGCTGAGTTGACTGTCCATCGATAAGGAAAGGTTCCGGTGAGACATCTCCCGGATTTTGTATAACGATGTTTGCAGCTTTAGATTCGCCAATATTAGATGTCAGGCCGTTTAGCGAAGCATAATAAGCGATGTCGTTAGTAGAATAGTTAAGGTTAACGGTATTGATGCCCGAACGTATACTTATCCTGTCACTAACCGCATAGTTGATACCCAAACCATAGCTCAGGTCATTATCATACGATTTGCTGTTTGATGCAAACTGCTCGTTGATAGGCGAGCCATCAGATAATGAGCTATAGAATACAGGGGCTACCTGCGGTTTGATGTTCCAGCGCTCTTTACTTTTTTTATTTTCGGCAACAGCCTTATCTTCTTCTTTGCCTTTCAGTTTTTCCTGAAGCAATTTCTCAAGTTCATTTTCAGGAACTATCGTTGCAGCCGTATCAATTTGAGTTTGGGCTACAGCCTCTGTCGGCGGAATGTTCTTGTCAATGATGGTGTTACTTTTAACGGCAGTGCCAGTTTCGGCATTTGCCGGATCTGCAGCTTTTGAGTTATCAGTACCGGCTACACCTTCGGCAGCAATAGCATTGTTAATTGCATTCTGCCTTTGTATTATATTGCTTTGGTTAGCTCGATTAGTGCTGTCCGTATTTTTGATTGATGATTTAGTGTCAACTGCTGCAAGTCCTTCGTTAGCCAAAGCCGCTTTTTGATTTTGAGGAGCATTGGCAGGATTTAAAGCGCTGTTGTTTTTGTTTGATTGATTGATTGTTTCAGAAGACGCAACAGCATCACCCTGACGGATCGCCGCGTTACGTTTAACTTTTTTACCGTTCTTTCTGTTGATGATTGTATTGTGGCCTTCATGGGCTACAGCAGTATTGCCGCTGCCAAAAGAAGGAACTGTATTTTTGTTAATGCTGTTTGGTTGTGCAGTTGTGCTGCCGGTAGCATTGGTGTTGTTATCGCCTGATGCTACAGCAGTATTAGTATTGTTGATGTTGTTGGTTTCAGTTGAAGTTCCTGTAGCCGATGGGCCGGTCTGGTCAGGAGTTGTTGCCGGTGATGCTTTGAGTGCATCTGTCGGTGTTGCTGTAGTATTTTCGATAACTACAGCAGGAGCGTTTACAGCAGGATTTTCCGCATCGTTAATAAACAATGTAGTTATAAATCCGCCAAGCACCAATAGTGCCGCTACACCCGATAGCCTAAACCATAACGGGATAACTCTGCGTTTCTTTTTTTCCTGTAACTCCTCCCGTATGTTTTCCCATACAAATTCAGGAGGGGCGACTTCAAAGTCCTTGAACTTTTCCTGGAATAGCCTGTCTAAATTATGTTTCTCGTTCATTTTGCCGATGGTATGCTATTGCCCTGTAGGGCTTCAATTTTTTCTTTTAATATCATCCTTGCACGGGCAAGGTTGGATTTTGAGGTGCCGTCAGTAATACTGAGCATCTCTGCAATTTCTTTATGCGAATAGCCGTCTATAACATACAGGTTAAAAACCATCCTGTACCTGTCGGGTAGTTCCTGGATAATGCTTAACAGATAGTCCATAGATATGCTTTCGCTCTCAATCTCAACATCGGCCACATCGGGTATGTTCTCGCTTACCAGTTCGAAGATGCCTTCTGAACGGTACCTTTGGAGCACATTGTTTATCATTACCCTTTTTGCCCAGCCTTCAAAGGAACCCTTGAACTGGAACTGGCCAATTTTTTGAAAGATCAGCAGGAAGCCGTCCTGAAGATTGTCTTCGGCATCGGCGCGGTTGCGCGAATACTTCAGACAGGCCGCAAACATCTTAGGAGCAAGAAGCTTATATAGCTGTTCCTGCGCCCGGATGCTGTTCTTCTGGCAATCCTGTATGAGCTGATCTAAACCCAAATGCTATGTTAGTTTAAGTTATAGTTTAACGGGTATCATTACCTGTGTATATGTTTTATTGCCTTCTACATCAAGGCCTCTAAAAAATTTAAAATAATAGGCATTGGAACTGGTATACGATTCATCGCATGAAAAGGTAAAGGATCTTTCCTCTATGGTATTGGTTTCGTATTTTTTGCATTCCCCTTCCTGGCGCACCATTGTCTGTACAGCTATAATAACAGATTCTCCGTCTTTTTCAGAATGAAAGCGGTCAAACAGGTAGCAGCCATTAGGTTTGATGAATTTTGCCCTTACCTCATAAGTGTGCCCGGGCACTACATATTCAGGGATAAGTACAGCCTCAATAGGTAAGAATTCGACATTATATCTAACATCTTCATCCGGGTCAAGGGAACAGGAAGAAATGATAAATAATGCAGTAAATAATAGTAAAATCTTTTTCATAAATCGTTCAGCGTAAAAAACCGGTTTATAGATAGATACAAAAAACGTAAAAGGTTGCGTAATAACAATAAAAAAACCCGAAAAAATCGGGTTTTGATATTTAATTAAGAAGCTTGTTCTTTAATCATGTCTTTTATTTTCAGTTCCAGCTCATCGGCAAGTTCCGGATTGTCTTTTATCAGTGATTTGACAGCATCACGTCCCTGGCCTAATTTGGTATCGCCGTAGCTGAACCATGAGCCCGATTTCTTGATGATCTCGAACTCCACTGCAAGGTCAAGAATCTCACCTGTTTTAGAAACGCCTTCACCATACATGATGTCGAATTCAGCCGTTTTAAAAGGAGGTGCTACTTTGTTCTTAACGATCTTTACTTTGGTACGGTTACCTATTACATTCTCACCGTCTTTGATCTGCGCTGCACGGCGGATGTCTATCCTTACCGAAGCGTAGAATTTAAGTGCGTTACCACCGGTAGTGGTTTCAGGGTTACCAAACATCACACCGATCTTCTCACGAAGCTGGTTGATGAAGAATACCGTACAGTTGGTTTTACTGATCGTAGCCGTAAGTTTTCTCAAAGCCTGAGACATCAAACGTGCGTGAAGACCCATTTTAGAATCTCCCATCTCGCCTTCGATCTCGCTCTTAGGTGTAAGAGCAGCAACCGAGTCAATTACAACAATATCGATAGCACCTGAACGGATAAGGTTCTCAGCGATCTCAAGTGCCTGTTCACCGTTGTCCGGCTGTGATATAATAAGGTTTTCGATATCTACACCAAGCTTCTCAGCATAGCTGCGGTCAAATGCATGCTCAGCATCGATAAAGGCGGCTATACCGCCTGCTTTTTGAGCCTCAGCGATAGCGTGAAGCGTAAGTGTAGTTTTACCTGACGATTCAGGTCCATATATTTCTATTATTCTTCCGCGGGGGTAACCATTAACGCCAAGGGCAAGGTCTACGCCCAGCGATCCTGATGGGATTGCTTCAACTTCTTCTACGGCTTTGTCGCCTAAACGCATTACAGTTCCTTTACCATAAGACTTGTCCAGCTTATCTAATGTAAGCTGTAACGCCTTCTTTTTTGCTTCTATATCTCCGCTCATTTTTTGTATATGATTTTGGGTAAAAATAATGCTTTTTTTTGGTGTGGCAATGTGAGGGTGAGGGTTGTGGATAAGTTTATTTTTGATTGAAAGAATTAAAAAAATTCTTACAAGAAAGGATTTTTTGAGAAAAATTTTGTAGTTTTATATATAAAATATAAGTATGTCAAATACAGAAATAGTAACGTTAATTGGTGTAGGGCTAACCTTTTTTATCGGAGTTTTTAATCTTATAATCACATTTAGAAATGTAAAAAAGACCACATTTATAAATTCAGTAACGGCTTCTAGAATTAAATATATTCAAGATTTAAGAGAAAACATTTCTCGATTCTGTGCTTTAGCGTACAGCTATAATAAAAGAATCTATAAGTTACAAAAAGAGCAAGTTTGGGAATTACACAAAGAAGCTGATAGCTTAAAATTTTTGATTAGGCTTTATTTAAATCCAGAAGATAAATATTGGGATAATAAAATCATTAATTTAATAGATCAGATACTTTTAAAGTCTGGAGAAAAAAATGATCCTACTTCTTCAATAAATGAACTTATAACGATCACTCAGTATTTGCTGAAATTGGAATGGGAGGGTGCTAAAAAAGAATCTGAAATAGGCTCTGTCTCTGATATAAAGAAAAAGGAGTTGTATAATAAATATGTTGAGTTACATAAAAAAATTCAGAAATAGTATGAAAAGAAATAAAATATATTATTTGGGGACTATGTTTACAATAGTAGGTTTTTGTCTTTTAGGATGTGGAATAGGTAATTTATTTGACAGTTTTGGCGAAGGTGTTTTAATTGGTTTGGGATTAGGTTTGGTTGTCACATCTTTAATTTTTTTTAAAACATATAGGAGATTATTGTCGTTTGAAAAAGATTATATTTAATGTTACATATAGAATATTTAAAGAAAAACAAATTTCCCTAACTTTGTTTTATAAATGTTGAATGAATATGACTGCAATTGAAAATATAAAAAACGGATTGATTGACAGAATACTTGCAACTAAAAATGAAAAGCTTCTTCAGGCAATAAGTACAATTTTTGAATCTGCTAAGGATGAAGAGGTCGTTGGTTTGTCTTCTGAGCAATTGGAAATGCTGGCAATGAGTGAAGACGACATAGCTAATGGAAGACTTATATCTGAAGATGATTTAGATAAATTAGACTCCGGATGGCGTTAAAAGTGTTTTGGACTGAAACGGCACTTCGTCAACGAAACTTAATTTTTGAATATTGGAATGAGAGAAACGGAAGCGTTTCATATTCTTTAAAGCTATTTACAAAAATTAAGGAGCGTACAGATATCCTTAAAATAAATCCTGAAATTGGGAAAAAGACTGAGCATAAAAATATGCATGCTGTATCTTTAGGGCATTATAGTATATTTTATCAATTTGACACATCTAAAATCGTAGTCACCGCTTTTTGGGATAATCGCCAGGAGCCTAAGAAAATATTGAAACACCTCAAAAAGGGATAACCATTTGCCCATTTCCCAAAAATTTCTACCTTTGCACCCGGTTCCGCCATTGTGAACCGGTACATATTGAATATCTCACTTAAAATTGTATAGCATGCAACTGTTCAACACTTTAAGCGCAGAAGAAAGAACCGCCCTTATCGAGGAAAGCGGCAAACAGCGCCTTACGCTGTCTTTCTACGCCTACGCAAAAATCCCTGATCCAAAACAATTTCGCGATTCGCTTTTCTTAGCCTGGAACCCACTGGAGGTACTTGGTAGGATATACGTTGCCAAAGAAGGTATCAACGCCCAACTTTCGCTTCCTGCAGATCATTTCTACGAATTCAAAGACCACTTAGGTACCATACCGTTCCTTAACGGAATCCGCCTTAATGTGGCGGTAGAGCAGGACGACCTTTCGTTCCTTAAGCTTACTATTAAAGTACGTGATAAAGTCGTTGCCGACGGACTTAACGACGATACTTTTGATGTGACCAATATCGGGATTCACCTGAAGGCGCAGGAATTCAACACTATGCTGGAAGACCCCAACACTATCGTGGTCGATATGCGTAACCACTACGAAAGTGAGATCGGACATTTCCGTGGTGCCATCACTCCGGATGTGGACACGTTCCGTGAATCACTCCCTATCATCGAAGAGCAATTAGCAGAACATAAAGAAGGTAAAAACCTGCTGATGTACTGTACCGGAGGTATCCGGTGCGAAAAAGCATCGGCGTTCTTTAAACATAAAGGTTTCCAGAATGTATACCAGCTTGAGGGCGGTATCATTGAATATACACGCCAGGTAAAGGCTGAAGGCCTTGAAAGCAAATTCATAGGTAAGAACTTCGTATTCGATGCCCGCCTTGGTGAGCGTATTACTGACGATATCGTTTCGCAATGCCACCAGTGCGGTAAACCGTGCGACAACCATACCAACTGTTTTAATGAGGCGTGCCACTTATTGTTCATCCAGTGTGATGAATGTAAAGAGGCTTCAGACAATTGTTGTTCATCAGCCTGCCAGGATATTTTCCATATGCCGGAAGAGGAACAAAGAGCACTTCGCCGTGGCATCATGAACGGAAACATGATCTTCAAAAAAGGCAAGGCTGACCGTCTTACCTTCAAGAAAACGGGAGAGGCTGTCTCTGATGTTACATTAGGTTCGGCTACCAAAACAAAAACCGTTCGTCCAAGAATAAAGAAAACGCTTGTAGGTAAAGGCGAACACTATTTCCCTAAAGCCGAGGTAGGCCAGTTCATCATCGAGAACCAGGAACTTCATGTTGGCGATACCGTTATTATTTCAGGCCCTACTACAGGCGAAGAGCAATTGGTTATCGAAAAAATGCGCGTTAACGGACAGGATGGTACTACAGCTGTAAAAGGCGATAAAGTAACCTTTAGTGTTCCGTTCAGGATTCGCCTTTCGGATAAATTGTTTAAAATTATAGGGTAACACCTTTTAATATATACTAAATGGAACCTGCATGAGAGTGCAGGTTTTTTTTGTGGTCTTGCCTTTGTGATATGTATGAGTAAGCTTTCCCTCCTTTGGAGGCGTGGCTGAAAGCAGGGATGGTTAAACTGAATCGAAAAACCACCTCACCCTACGTCCTGATAGCTATCGGGACTCTAAAGGAGGGGGGAAGTCGTTATGTTTCTTATTAACGTAAACAATGATAATCAACATCTTCTACGTAACCCATACCCCAAACATCAGCCTTTACAACATTCCCGCAAAAAAATGCTATCTTTACCCGCAAAACATTTTTACGAACGAGTAGCGGTACGACCGCGATCTATATATAAACACGAATTATGGCATGTACAAACTGTTCTACGGGCTCCAAAGATGGACAACCCAGGGGATGTAAAAATAACGGGACCTGCGGAACAGACAGTTGTAATAAACTAACTGTTTTTGACTGGCTTGCAAATATGACCCTCCCGGGAGGTGAAGCGCCTTTTGACTGTGTTGAGGTGCGCTTTAAGAACGGGCGAAAAGAATTTTACCGCAATAGCGAAAAAATAACCCTGAGCATGGGCGACATTGTTGCTACAGAAGCTTCTCCGGGTCACGATATAGGTATTGTTACCCTGACCGGCGAACTGGTTAAGGTACAGATGAAGAAAAAGAATGTAAAGAACAACGCCGAAATAGCGAAGGTTTACAGGAAAGCATCACAAAAAGATATTGATATCTGGAGTGATGCACGTGATAAGGAAGAGCCTATGAAGGTGGTGGCAAGGGAGATAGCGATCAGGCTTGCTCTTGAAATGAAGATATCGGATATCGAATTTCAGGGAGATGGCTCGAAAGCGACATTCTACTATACGGCAAACGACCGCGTAGATTTCCGCCAGCTGATCAAGGATTTTGCACGTGAATTCAGTACCCGTATTGAGATGAAACAGGTAGGTTTCCGCCAGGAAGCTTCACGTCTTGGAGGTATAGGATCATGCGGGCGCGAACTTTGCTGCTCTACATGGCTGACTGATTTCAGGAGTGTAAATACCTCTGCGGCACGTTACCAGCAATTATCACTGAATCCGCAAAAACTTGCCGGACAGTGCGGTAAGCTGAAATGCTGCCTTAACTACGAACTCGATACCTATCTGGATGCTCTTAAAGGCCTGCCGGATATGGACACCAAATTATATACCGAAAAAGGGGATGCCGTATGCCAAAAGATAGACATCTTTAAAGGGCTGATGTGGTTTGCCTATACTAATAATATGGCACACTGGCATGTGCTTAAAGCGGAGCAGGTTAAAGAGATCATTGACCTTAATAAACTAAAGCAGCGTGTGGCTTCATTAGAGGATTATGCGGTGGAAGAAGTGGCTCCGGAAGTAGAAAAAACATTCCAGAACGCGATGGGTCAGGACAGCCTTACACGTTTTGATGCACCTAAGAAAAAGAAAAGACCGAATAAGGATAACAAAAGGCGTGAGCCGGTTGCCGGAGAAAAAAGACCTGAACGTCCTGCGGGAGAAAGGCCGAGCAATAAGATTGTTCCTGCCAATAAAGAGGCAAGGGATAGCCGCCCTGACCGTCCTGAAAGAATCGCTAACGATAAGCCTGCCGGGGAAAGAAAGCCTAACGACAGGAACAACAATAACAGGCAAAAAGGCGAAAGAAGGCCTGATAACAGGAACAATAATGCCGATAGGCTGCAAAAGCCCCAGGGAGAGAAGCCCCAAGGTGAAAATCCTTCTGGCGATAGTCCGACAGGTGAGAGAAAGCCTAACGACAGAAATAAGAACCGAAACCATAGAAACAGGAATGGCAATAAAAAAAATCCTAACGATAACAATGGTAACGACAAGAATACCGGTGGGAGCCCTACGGAATAGTCTTGCTGTTCTGGCAGTGCTTCTTTTAGTGAGTTCCTGCGACAAGACAAGGGTGTTTGACGAGTATAAAGCCCTGGATGGCAAGTGGAAAAAAGACAACAAGGTGTCGTTTAGCTTTGACCAGAAAGACACGGTGTCAAAATATAATATGTTTATTAACGTTAGGAATAACAACAGTTATCCATACAACAACCTGTTCCTGATCGTTGAGCTTCAGGAGCCGGGCAGCAAGCTTGTAAAGGTAGATACGCTCGAGTATCCGATGGCGAACCCTGATGGAACCCTGATGGGAGAAGGTTTTACCGATATTAAGGAAAGCAAGCTTTGGTACAAAGAAAAAGTGAGGTTCCCTAAGCCGGGCAAGTATACCGTGAGCATTCAGCAGGCTGTGAGAAAAGGCGGTGCGGTTCCGGGAGTTAATGAACTGGAAGGTGTTACCGATGTAGGTTTCAGAATTGAGTCAACAGAATAATAGTGAAGATGGCGATAAAGAAGACAACTAAAAAATCAAATGCAAGTTCCGGAGATCATCCGGTAGAATATTTTGTAAAAAAATTCTGGAAGATATTCTGGATTGGCCTTGCGTCAGTATTCCTGTTCTTCCTTCTGGCATCATGGGGAGTATTCGGCAGCATGCCCGATTTCGAGCAGCTTGAGAACCCTGATTCTAATGTAGCAACAGAAATTATATCAGAAGATGGTGAAACGATAGGTAAGTTCTATCTTGAGAACCGTACGCCGGTTAAATATGCCGATTTGCCAAAGCCATTAGTAGACGCACTGATATCAACCGAAGATGAGCGTTTCTTTGAGCACTCGGGGATTGATACCAAAGGTACATTAAGGGCTATAGTAACCCTGGGCGGTAGCGGTGGTGCGAGTACCATTACACAACAGCTTGCTAAAAACCTTTTCCATGGAGAAGGATCGAGATTCTTCGTTTTCAGGATTGTACAGAAAGCTAAAGAATGGATTATCGCCACGAAGCTTGAAAGGCAATATACCAAAGAAGAGATCATCGCGATGTATTTTAATACGGTCGACTTTGTAAACCACGCAGTAGGAATACGTTCGGCTTCAAAAATATATTTTGGCAAGGAGCCTAAAGACCTTAAGGTCGAAGAGGCTGCTGTACTGGTGGGCATGTTGAAGAACCCATCATTGTACAACCCAATGAAGGAGAAAAGAAAAGAGAAAGTACTTGCACGAAGAAATACTGTTTTAAGCCAGATGGTTAAGAACGGCAAACTTGATGAAGCAGTAAAAGAGAAACTGGCTGCCAAACCCATCGTTACCGATTATAACCCGGAAAGCCATAATGAGGGTGTAGCAACCTACTTCAGGGAATACCTTAGGGATTACATGAAGAAATGGGTTAAGGATAATAAGAAAGATGATGGTTCGGAGTATGATATTTACCGTGATGGTTTAAAAATATACACCACTATTGATTCTAAAATGCAAAAGTATGCCGAAGAAGCGGTAGACGAGCATTTGGCCAACCTTCAGGAGGAGTTCTTCATCCAGCAGAAAAAGAATACAAATGCACCGTTCATCAATATATCTAAAGTAGAAACGGAAAAGATACTTGACCGCGCCATGCGCAACTCTGAACGTTGGAGACTGATGAGCGACCAAGGTAAAGACGATGATGAGATCATTGCGTCATTTAAGGTTAAGACTGACATGACCGTGTTTACCTGGAAAGGTGAAAAAGACACTATCATGACTCCGCTGGACTCGATACGTTATTACAAGCATTTCCTTCAGACAGGGGTTATGTCTATGAATCCTATCGATGGGCACGTTAAGGCATGGGTAGGTGGTATCAATTACAAGCACTTCCAGTACGATCACGTTCAGCAGGGAGCAAGGCAGGTAGGCTCTACCTTCAAGCCATTTGTATATGCTGCGGCTATCGAACAGCTGCACTTATCGCCATGTGATACTGTTGTAGATGCGCCATTTAGTATGCCTAAAGGTAAATATGGCATTGATGCCGACTGGAATCCGCAAAACTCTAACGGGCAGTTTTTAGGCCCGATCACCCTTAAAAAAGCATTGGCAAACTCTGTAAATACGATTTCGGCTAAGCTTATAGACAGGGTAGGTCCTAAAGCGGTTGTAGACCTTACTCATAAGCTGGGTGTAGAAAGCAAAATACCCGAGCAGCCGTCTATAGCCCTTGGAGCGGTAGACATCACGGTTAGTGACATGGTAGCTGCTTATAGCACATTTGCCAACCAGGGTGTTTATATTAAACCGATAGTGATCAACAAGATCGAAGATAAGAACGGGATACTGCTTTTTCAAAGTAAAATGCAAACGAAAGATGTATTGAGCAAAGACATTGCTTATGCTATCATAAAACTGCTTGAAGGTGTTACCGAGAGTGGATCGGGAGCAAGGCTAAAATGGGGCGGAGCAGGAGGTACCGGCTATAATCGTATGACGGGATATCCGTATGCACTCACAAATCCGATAGCAGGTAAGACCGGAACAACGCAAAACCAGTCTGATGGTTGGTTCGTAGGTATGGTGCCTAACCTTGCCACAGGCGTATGGGTAGGTAACGAAGACCGTTCGGCACACTTTAAGAACCTTGTCTATGGTCAGGGTGCTACAATGGCACTACCGATATTCGGTTTATACATGAAGAAATGTTATGCCGATGACACCATGACCTTTAAGATTTCGGAAAGGCCTTTTGAAAGGCCGGCAAACCTATCGATAAAGGTAGATTGTGCACGGGCTGTCGTCAAAGATACTACCGCAACAGACTCACTGGATGTAGACATGTCCGAGTTTGGTGGAATATAAAATTATATAAAACGTCTTCGAAAGAAGGCGTTTTTTTATATATTTATACGCGAAAATTAAATTCTATTGTATGATTAATAAAAAAGTGCAAAACGTTAGCGAAGCGTTGCACGATATAAAAGACGGCATGACCATAATGCTTGGCGGGTTTGGCCTTTGCGGTATTCCTGAAAACAGCATCAACGAACTGGTTACTAAAGGCACGACGAACCTTACTTGTATTTCTAACAATGCAGGGGTAGATGATTTTGGCCTTGGATTGCTGCTGCAAAAGAAACAGATCAAAAAAATGATATCGTCGTATGTAGGTGAAAATGCCGAATTTGAAAGACAGATGCTTAGCGGCGAGCTTGAAGTTGAACTTACGCCACAAGGTACGCTTGCAGAGAAATGCCGTGCTGCACAGGCAGGTATCCCTGCATTTTATACACCTGCAGGTTACGGAACTGAAGTGGCCGAAGGTAAAGAGGCACGCGAATTCAATGGCAAGATGCACATTATGGAAGAGGCTTTCAAAGCTGAATTTTCTATCGTAAAAGCATGGAAAGGTGACGAAGCAGGTAACCTTATATTTAAAGGTACGGCAAGAAACTTTAACTCATGTATGGCCGGTGCTGCAAAAATCACCGTTGCTGAGGTTGAAGAGCTTGTTCCTGCAGGAACACTTGACCCTAACCAGATCCATATTCCGGGTATATTCGTTCAGCGAATTTTCCAGGGAGAGAAATATGAGAAAAGAATTGAACAACGAACTGTAAGACAAAGAAGTTAATATGGCACTAGGTAAGGAACAAATCGCGAAGCGAATCGCGAAAGAAGTAAAAGATGGTTACTTTGTTAACCTTGGTATTGGTATACCAACCCTTGTTGCCAATTACGTTAGGCACGATATATCGGTAGAATTCCAAAGCGAGAACGGAGTACTGGGCATGGGTCCGTTTCCGTTTGAAGGCGAAGAAGATGCTGATATCATCAACGCAGGAAAACAAACGATCACTACATTGCCGGGTGCATCATTCTTTGATTCGGCCTTAAGCTTCGGAATGATACGCGCACAAAAGGTAGACCTTACTATTCTTGGCGCTATGGAAGTAGCTGAGAATGGTGATATTGCCAACTGGAAGATTCCGGGTAAAATGGTTAAAGGCATGGGTGGCGCGATGGATCTTGTGGCTTCTGCCGAAAACATCATTGTTGCCATGATGCACGTGAACAAAGCGGGCGAATCGAAACTGCTTAAGCGTTGTTCGCTGCCGCTAACGGGCGTAGGCTGCGTCAAGAAAGTAGTTACTGAGCTTGCGGTTCTTGAGATCGTACCGGAAGGCTTCAAATTGCTTGAGCGTGCTCCGGGCGTAACCGTAGAAGATATTATAAAAGCGACTGAAGGTAATCTTATCATTGAAGGTGATATCCCTGAAATGGTGATTGATTAATCAGAACAGTATACGTAAAAGCCCTTTCAACTGAAAGGGTTTTTTTTATTTTATTAATTGGAATTTTGTCATTCTGACGAAGGAAGAATCTATAGTTATTGATAAGAGATTCTTCATTCCGTTTCACTCCATTCAGAATGACACAGCATGAACTGAAAACTGTCACTGCGAATGAAAACTATGTTTTCGGTATTGCAGCAATAAGCTTTTTGGTATATTCTTTCTGTGGATGCTCATAGAGGGCATCGGCTTCGTTCATTTCTTCTATTTTTCCTTTATTCATTACCAGTACCTGATCGCTCATGTATTTGACCACGGCAAGGTCGTGCGAAATGAAGATATAGGTAAATCCAAAGTTTTCTTTTAGTTCGTTAAGCAGGTTCAGGACCTGTGCCTGTACCGAAATATCCAAAGCAGAAACCGACTCGTCACATACGATAAGCTTGGGCTGTAGGGCAATGGTACGGGCAATGCCAATACGCTGTCTCTGACCCCCTGAGAATTCATGGGGGTAACGGTTAAAGTGTTCTTCACCCAATCCCACACGGTTTAATATTTCGATAGTCTTTTCGCGGCGTTCCTTCTCGTTCTTATAAAGCTTATGCACCTGCATTGGTTCCATTATTGCTTTGCCTACAGTGATACGCGGATTAAGCGATGAATACGGATCCTGGAAGATGATCTGTATCTCTTTGCGCAAAGCGCGGATATCCTTATCGGATAATTTAGTCAGGTCAACACCACGGTATAGTATGGTTCCTGCTGTGGCTTTATCGAGTTGCAATATGGCATTGCCAAGCGTCGACTTGCCACAACCCGATTCGCCTACAAGGCCCAGCGTTTCGCCTTCGTATATTTTAAAGCTTACATCGTCAACGGCTTTAAAGTGCACGTTTTTGCCCAATATTCCTGCTGATGATACATACTCTTTCTCTACATTCTTTACCTCAAGCAGAGGTGTCTGGCTGTATAGTTTTTCCAAACGTTTGGCACGCTGCTGCGGTGTTACCTCTTCGGGGTTTACGATGTTTTCAAGATAATCCTGAATAGTAGGCAGACGCTTCAGGCGAACATCAAGCGACGGCCTTGAGCTTATCAGCGCCTGGGTATAGGTATGCTTTGGATTGCTGAAAATTTCTTTTGCATCGCCCTGTTCCACAATTTCACCACGAAACATCACGATAACCCTGTTGGCAATCTCGGACACTAAAGAAAGGTCGTGCGAGATGAAAAGGATGCTCATCTTGGTTTCCTGCTGTAGTTCTTTCAGCAACAGGATTATTTCCTTCTGAACCGTAACGTCAAGCGCGGTAGTAGGTTCGTCGGCAATGAGTATTTTCGGTTTGCAGGCAATCGCCATGGCAATCATGACACGCTGCTTTTGTCCGCCCGATATCTCATGCGGATAGCGGTTGTATATCTTTTCAGGGTTAGGAAGCTTTACCTTTTCGAATAACGAAAGTACTTCCTGTTTTATCTGTTTATCTGTAAGGTCGGTGTGTTCTTTTAAGATCTCCTCTACCTGATAGCCACATTTTAATGAGGGATTCAGCGAACTCATAGGCTCCTGGAATATCATGGCAATTTCGTTGCCACGAAGATTGCGCAACTCCTTTTGGCTCATGGCCGAAATGTCTTTGCCGTCAAACGCTATCTTGCCTTCGGTTATCTCTAATATGCCATTTGGGAGCAGTCCCATAATGGCTAATGAAGTAACCGATTTGCCAGAGCCTGACTCACCCACAATACCCAGTATCTCGTTTTGGTTCAGCGTAAACGAGCTGTCCTTAACAATAGGATTCCACTGGCCTTCTTTTCGAGCCGAAATGGTAACATGGTCTATGTGGAGCAAGGGATTGTTCATGAGGATAAAAATACTATTCTTTCTTTTGTCTTGAAACAAAAGAAACAAAAATTCAAGGCAGCAGCTTTTTAGGCTACAAATTATTGACTTCGGCTAAAAGATTTGAACTCGCTCCGCTCAAACAGAAAATCTTTTTAACGCCTCATCCAATAATTTGCTTCACGCCACAAAGCTGAAGGCCTTAGCTTCACTCAATTGTTCCACTATGAGTGAAGCTGTTCCCCTCTTGAGAGGGGTTAGGGGTGTGTAATCACAGAGATGAAAAAGGATTAAAATACTTTCTGCAGGTAAAATTTACGGCCGTCTTCGGTTACGTGTTCTATATAATCTATCTTTTTGAAAAGCCTGTAATAGAACATATAGGGTTTCAGGTTTTTTACTACGCTGTTAAGCGAGATTACAAAATCCTTTAGGTTAGAGTTGCAAACAACTACCTTATTATCAATTTGGGCTACATATAAACTTGGAAAATCTTTCATGCTGTAAAAGTACGGATTTTTAGTCGCAGTCACAGTCGCAGTTTTCAGCTTATTGGATGGCCGATTTACACATGTATTATTTCATCATCGATCAATAGTTCTTCCCTACGGAAACGAAGCAGCACCTGCGCTGTGGCAATAACATCTTTTTCGCAGTAGGTTACAATACGGTCAATATCTTTTTCTACATGGTAAACGTATCCTACCTGGCTGCCGTCGATATCGCCTTTTGGTGAAGGGATGCCTAATATTTTGGTGAGCAGTTTCAGGGAGGTGAAGCTTTTATAGTCGCCAAATTTCCATAGCTCCATAGTGTCGAGATGAGGTATTTCCCAGGGCTTTTTGCCAAAGAGGTTTAGCTTTAATGGTATTGCAACATTGTTGATGATCATGCGTCGGGCGATGAAAGGGAAGTCAAATTCCTTGGCGTTATGCCCACACATAATATGTTGTGGCTGACTGAAATGATTGTTCAGCAGGTTGTTGAAGTCCTTGAGTATCTTAGGCTCGTCGCCGTGAAAGGAGGTGACCCTGAAATGGCGTATATCGCCTTTAAAAGTAAAATAACCAACGGAGATGCATACGATCTTACCGAACTCAGCCCAAATGCCCGCCCGTTCATAGAACTCTTCGGGCGACTGCCCATCCTTGCGCTGATAGTGCGTCTTCAGGTCATATAACAACTGTGTTTCCTCATCACATTCATTAAAATTGGAATGCTCCGGGACAGTTTCTATATCGAGGAAAAGTATATTTTCAAGGTTTATTCTTTCTATCATGTTTTTGCTCCTACAAGGTTTTAAAAACCTTGTAGGTGTTATTTTGGTTAAACCTACAAGGTCTTCGAGACCTTGCAGGTTATGAACTCGTTATTTCATCCCTTTTATTTCCGCCTCTTCTTTTGTCATTGGCAGGCTGTTGCCTTTGCCTTCGGTGGGTTTGATCAATCCCATCATTTTGTAGGCTTCGTCTACATATACATAAAAGTCGTTGCTGTGCGCATCGGTTGTCGTCTGAAGGCCTTTGATGTGGCCTAAACGAACGATCATTATATCGTCTTGCGGAATCACAATCACAAATTGTCCCAGATGTCCGCGAAGGTAATACATCTCTTTGCCCATATAGTTGTTAAGCCATACGCCATAGGCATATTGCGGAGATGCCGGAAAACGCGCATGTGTCATTTTTGCTACAGCTGTGCTGTCCAGTATTTGTTCGTTATTCCATTTGCCATTATGCTTTAGCAATTTACCGAAACGTGCAAAATCGCGGGCGTTGCTGGCAATACAGCAATATGCTTTCTCAATGCCGTCAGGTTTGTCTATTTGCCACAGGGCATCGTTGTCGGCACCCATTGGCTGCCAGAATTTTTTAGAAACATAGTCAGATAGTGTTTCGCCTGTAGCTTTGGTAATTACCATCGCCAATAGTTCGGTAGCGCCACTTACGTATTCGAATTCCTTTCCCGGTTCTTTTATCACAGGAACGGCAAGCATGGTATCCCATAAATGATCGCCAAAGTAAGCACGGGTCGTGATAGAAAACGCACTGCTGTACTGTTCTCCCCAGTCAAGGCCGGTACTCATAGACGAAAGGTCGCCTACGGTGAGCTTTGCTGCAAGGCCTTTGCCGAATTCGGGAAAATAATCAGATACCTTTTGGTCGAGGCTTTTTATTTTTCCTTCCATAATGGCTTTGAACATGGCGGCAGTAACCACCGTTTTTGCCATTGAGAAAGAGTTGGATTTTGAGTCTTTAGTATAACCGTCATAATAGCTTTCATGCCATATGCTGTCATTTTTTATAATGAGGTAAGCGACAGTACCCAGTTCTTTATGAACATCTTCAAGTCTTTGGGTAGCTTTTACTTTGTTATAGTCTTTATGGGTTGCCCATGGCTGCGCTGTTCCTTTTTTGATGGTACGGTTATCGAAATGGGTATAGTCATCAAGGTAGGCGGTTGTTTTGCCATGCAAGTAAACTACGCGAACGGCTTTTATAAGGTAATCTACATCAAAAATGTACAGCAATATGATGATGGCGGCGATAATACCGACAAACCAAAGCAGGAATTTTTTCATAAGTATCGGTTAGGATGTTATGACGAATTTACATAAAAAATGTTTTGGAACAATCATATTATTGATTAACCACCCCGGCTTTCAGCCACCCCTCCAAAGGAGGGGAAACTTACTCTTATGTTATTTTTGGAATGAGTAGAATTCCCCTCCTTTGGAGGGGTGCCCGTAGGGCGGGGTGGTTAAATTAATTTCGTATAAAGTCTAAAATAAACTCTGTTGTATCGGCGGAGTTTCGTGTTCGATCAGCCACTTTTTGCGCCATAATCCTCCGGCATAACCGGTAAGTGAACCATCGGACCCAATGACTCTATGACAGGGTACAACTACCCAAAGCGGATTCTTTCCATTGGCCGAGGCCACGGCACGGATTGCTTTTACATCGCCCAGTTTTATGGACAATTCCTGATAGGATGTGGTCTTGCCGAATGGAATTTCGAGCAGGGCTTTCCATACTTTTTTCTGGAAATCGGTTCCTTGAGGATTGAGTGGGAAATCGAAAGTATTACGGCTGCCTTCAAAATATTCGGTCAGCTGTTGTGCGGCATCTTTAAGAACTGCAGGGATTTTTTTCGTAACCGGAATTTCTTCATTCAACACCCATATTTTGGCAATACCGTTTTCATCGCCCTCAATAAGGGTGATGCCTAGCGGTGTTTTTATATGGGCCTGCTGCATTTGGATTGTTTTTTGTAAAGATAGTATTTGTTTTGTACCGCAGAGATACACTAAGTCCACACAGAGAGACACAGAGTTTTTTTTAAGGTTTGGGAGCGCTCTAAGAGCTTCACTTCGTGAAGTTATAAAAGCTTAGCGAATCTTCTTGCCTACTCTGCGCGTCTCTGCGGAATAACTTCTTAATCCTCATCCTCTAATTCAAAAATCTCATTTACCGGTTTTTCAAAAAGCTGTGAGATCTTTAATGCTAGTACGGTTGAAGGTACATATTTTCCGGCTTCCAAAGCATTAATGGTTTGCCTGCTTACGCCAATCTTATCCGCAAGATCCTGCTGGGTGAGGTTAAAAATGGCGCGCTGTACTTTAATATTATTCTTCATCCTGGCGGGTATTATAAAAACGATACATTTTGTAACGGAAAAGAGCGATAAAGATAAGCAGTTGTGACAGTAATGCCACCATCATTATATTAAGGAAAGGAAATCCGTAAATAAACATATAGCAGAACAATATGATGCTATAGTTGAGGATGGTCGACCATGCAAGGCTGTGCAGGCGTATGGAAGCAACCATTTCATCTTCCTGTTTTTCTTTAGAGAATGCATAAATGATTCCGCTTGGAATTAAAAAAAGCATTAATAATTCATCTGTTATGCTTTCTTCGATAACACTCAGAAAGACGTAGTCGCCCAAAATGTCTTTCTGCCCGATAAAGGCAAATACATTTGCCTTGAACTCGAAAGTACTTTTGTCAAGGATAAACAGCATAGCCAAACCGATAAAGCTTAAAAAAAACAGAATTCCACTGATGGCTTTCCATTTGTGCGGAAATAAATAATTCGTTTTCATGATGATTGGATTTAAAGTTCAAACGAATGTAAAATAAAATTTCCAATATGACAAATAAACTTTACATTTTGTAAAACAAAATATTCTTTAAGTAAAACATGCATGTCATTTAATGCAAAAAAGCCACCGCATAGCGGTGGCTTAAGAGTATATAGTAAGATGTTGTATCAATTACTGGTTTACCGGAGCAGCAACTGGTGCAGCTTCGTTAGCCGGAGCTAATACTTTACCTTTGATAGTAAGGATTTTGTTAACATCGCTGTCGTTTGTAGTAACAGTTACGTTTTTAGTAAAGCTTCCAGGAGATGCAGCGTTGAAAGTTGCAGTTACTGTAGCAGACTCACCCGGTTTAACAGGAGTCTTAGTGTAGTTTGTAGCTGTACATCCGCAAGACGCTTTTACGTTAGTGATAAGTACAGTTTGTTTTGTAGTGTTTTTGAAAGTAAAATCGTGAGATACCGGTTTTCCTTTTTCAATATCACCAAAAGTGTGCGTGTCTTCTTTCCATGTAATTCCAGATGGAGTCATGTTTTTTGGAGCTTCTTGTGCAGGAGCAGCAACGGCAGCAGGAGCAGCAGCAGGTTTTTTAGCTGTAGCAGTTTGTGCAGTAGCACCCTGAGAAACAAAGAAGAAAGCACCTACAAGAGCAAGAGCAGAAAGTTTTAAAGTTTTCATAATCGTAAACAATTAATATTAGTTAATAAATTTTATTCTGTTTTCAATAACACAAATATATTCAGTAAAACCTACAAATTTGTTAATCGCTTTCAAAGTATTGTTAATGACATGTTAACGGACTGTCTTTTAGCGTTTTTTATCTGTGGGGCTTTACTAATTTTATACTGTATTTATTGTTTCCTTATTTTTGGCAACGATATGCATTAATCAATGAGCCGGTACCGGTTATACAAATAACATTCCAAAGTTGAAATTCAATACGTTAAATATAATAGTTTTTATTGGACTGCTAGCAATAGTGGGGGTGCTTAGCATGCAGTTAGTCATGCTTAACCAGGCCTATACCTTCGAAAAGAAAGAGCTGGGAGAGAAGATCCACTTCGCCCTTCAGGATGTGGTTAACAAAATATACAGGGACAATAAAAACGAGCTGCCTAATGCCACGCCCATAAAAAAAGTATCTGAAGACTACTATGTAGTAAATGTAAATGATGTTTTTGAGGCAGAAATATTAGAGGTATATCTTCAAAACGAATTCCAGAAGGTAAAACTGGACATGGACTACGAATATGCAATTTACGACTGCGGATCGGATGAGATGATGTATGGCGAATACATAACGGCAGCGGGCAAGACAAGAACCGATAAGCTGAAATGTGAAAAATGCTTTACCAAAAGGGAAGGTCTGGTGTACTATTTTGCCGTGCGTTTTCCGCAATTACGCTACAATTACATTACTTCCTTACAGCAATACTGGATCTATACAGGGGTATTATTCCTTGTTCTGGTTATATATGTGTATTCGGTTTTCCTGCTGCTGAAGCAAAAAAAATATACCGAGCTTCAAAAGGACTTTATCAACAATATGACTCATGAGTTCAAAACACCATTGTCGTCTATACTCATCGCGTCTAATTATGCCGCTAAACAGCAGGCAATTGAGAACGACCCCAAACTGAGCAAATACCTCAAGATCATTATTGAGCAGAGCAATAAGCTCAACCAGCATATTGAGCGCATTCTTTCGGTAGCCAAAACAGAGTCGTCGCTGGTAGCATTAGAGAAGAAACAGTTTAACGTGGTGGAAACGCTTGAGCTTGTAAGGGAAAATGCAGCAATAAAATTTGAGCATGCAAATATCGTCCTTACCAGTACCAAACCGCAGTACATCCTTAAAGCCGATGAATTCCATTTTTACAATATCGCCTATAATATTGTTGAGAATGCCGTGAAATACAGTTCGGGTAAACCGGAAATTAGTATTAACATTGGCGAAGCGGGAAAAGGACTCACTTTGAGCTTTACCGATAATGGCCCGGGCATTGCTCCCGAGCATTTGGAGTATGTGTTCGATCGTTTTTACAGGGTGCCGCGTCCTAATACTACAGAAGTAGAGGGATTTGGGATTGGCCTTTTTTATGTGAAAAAGATATGCGAACTTCACGGTTGGAAAATAAGCATTCATAATAATGAAGGTAAAGGCATCACCATTACCATTCATATTCCTAAAAGCAGCATAGTATGAGCCGAAAGAAACTATTATATGTAGAAGACGATAATACGCTGGCATTTCTTACATCCGATAATCTGGAGCAGTATTATGATGTGGTGCATTTTGCCAATGGTGCAGCCGCTTTTGATGCTTTTAAAAAAGAGGAATTTGACCTGTGCATACTGGATGTGATGCTTCCAGAAATGGACGGTTTCGAATTGGCTGCCGCCATACGCGAACGCAACCTGGCTGTGCCAATCATCTTCCTTTCGGCAAAAACACTTAAGGAAGACCGTATCAAGGGGCTTAAGCTCGGTGCCGATGATTACCTGATAAAACCTTACAGTATTGAGGAGCTTATTCTGAAAATAGAGGTATTCCTGCAGCGCAGCCATAAGACAACATCTGCCAAAAACACCGTTTGTACTATTGGTTCTTTCAGCTTTGATCCTGAAAATTATGTTGTGATAAAAGGCGACGAAAAAATTAGCCTTACCGAAAGGGAATCAGCATTGCTAAAACTTTTCATTGATAACAAGAACACCATACTGAAACGTGAAAAGATACTTACCGCTCTTTGGGGCACGGATGATTATTTCATGGGACGAAGCATGGACGTATTCATTTCGCGCCTGCGCAAAATATTCAAGGACGACGAAAGTATCCGTATAGAGAATATTCCGAGGATAGGGTTTAAGCTTGTAGCGCCGTAGTTATGTATAAGTATTACAAAAGGCCTTGTTATGGCTCGGATGATCTGTTAATTGAATTTATTTCAGGTCCAGAGGAAGTAAATTTCATTTCAGATTTGTTTGCAACATTATCGGGATTTAATCCAAAAATTAAAGATTTAGTAGATGCCTGGTATAATGATGAGGTTCTATTACATGTCCAAACCGATATAGGGGGATTTGTTTTTTCTAAAGATATATGGGATTTTGCATTTATAATGGTCGAAAATAATAATGCTATTATAGATCATATAGATGATGTTTTATCAAAAAATCATCTATATGAAAAATTAGACCCTAATCCGGATATAGATTATAAATTACTTTAAAAAGCTCATAAAGTAATCCTCAAGCGCTTTCAATTCCTCATCAGTAAAATTCTTAGTGATGGCAAAATTGGTTTTCATCACTTCATATTGTGAGGGGTCTACTAATGGTTTTCCTTCCCCTTTAAGGAATTCTACCATATTGCCTTTTTTCTCTTTGTAGATCTTAGCTATTTCTATTACGCTTGGGCCGATGATCTTCTGGTCGGGTTTATGGCATGAAAAGCAATTGCCCTTGCCGTCAAAAATTTCCTGTCCCAGTTGTTCCGATGGAGTAAGGTTTGCAGTTGCACCTTCGGCAGTTTCAGTTGTAGTGTATAGCGATTCTTTTTTCTCCTCTTCTTTCTTGCAGGCGCATAGCGATAAGGCAAGAAAAGGGATGATTAGTTTGTGTTTCATTTCAAAGTTTTTGCAAAGATAAAAACAACCGCCCCTTCATTAATGAAGGGGCGGCGTTAAATTATTTATTTAAAAGTATAGCGGCTTCTTTGGCAAAGTAGGTAGAGATAATATCGGCTCCGGCACGTTTAATGCAGTACAGCTGCTCGATCATAATCTTGTCGTGATCCAGCCAGCCCCTTTCAGATGCTGCCTTTACCATTGCATATTCACCCGACACCTGGTATACAGATACCGGTACATTTACAGCATCTTTCACCTCGCGAACGATATCAAGGTATGCCATTCCCGGTTTTACCATAACAATGTCGGCACCTTCTTCCACATCATGAAGGGCTTCTTTTATAGCTTCAATACGGTTGGCATAATCCATCTGGTACGTCTTTTTATCTTTGGGAACTTCTAAGCCCGACTCTTTTGGGGCACTGTCAAGCGCATCCCTGAACGGCCCATAGAATGAAGAAGCATATTTAGCGCTGTAGCTCATAATACCCACATTCTGAAATCCCGCACTGTCAAGACCCTGGCGAAGACGCAATACCCTGCCGTCCATCATATCGCTTGGCGCAGCAAAGTCGGCTCCGGCTTCGGCATGCGAAACAGCCATTCGTACTAAAGCTTCTACAGTTTCATCATTGGCAACGTCACCATTTTTAATGATGCCATCGTGACCATAAATAGAATAAGGATCAAGGGCAACATCGGGCATTATTATCATTCCCGGCACTGCATCTTTAATTGCCTTGATGGCGCGCTGCATTAGTCCTTCAGGATTCCATGCTTCTTTGCCTGTATTATCTTTTAGCTTGTCGTCTACTTTTACGTAAATGTTTACGGCTTTTATGCCAAGGCTCCAGAGTTCTTTAACCTCCTTAACAGTAAGGTCTACAGAACGGCGGAAGATGCCGGGCATAGACGGGATAGGCACTTCAACATTAGTTCCTTCAGCAATGAACATCGGGAACATAAAATCGTTTGGTGTCAGTATGGTTTCACGAACCAGTGAACGGATGGATTCATTGGTTCTAAGGCGTCTGTCTCTGTGTGTTGGAAACATAGTATTTTATGATTGTTCCTCGTTAGAGGAGGTTGTTTTTATATGTCGCCCCTCTAGGGCTTTTTAAATGTTGCTGTAGCGATTCTATAAATATCTCGTTCCTCCGGGACTCAGCTACTTCTATGGATAAGCTTCGGAGAAGCGGAATATTTATAGAAAATTAATAAGGCAATGACAATGAGCTCCGGAGGAGCGGCATATCATACATCCTCAAAAATAAATTCGCTTTTAAAATCAATATTATATAATTTCAGAAATTCAATGTACTCTTCCCTGAATGTTTTTGTTTTATGATGCTCTTCCTGATTTTGGATATAGGTGATAACATTTGTTAGTTGTGAATGGCTACATGAAAAAGCACCGAAACCTTGTTGCCATTCAAATTTACCGGCAATCCATTTTCTCTCATTTATGAATTTTGATGAATTTGCCTTGATATCCCTAACAATATTTGATAACGCAACGGATGGTTTGAGCCCGATAAGGATATGGATATGGTCTGGCATTCCGTTTATGGCAATTAACTTTTGTCCTTCGTTAGTAATAATGCCGGTTATATATTTATACAATTCATCTTTCCAATTTTTTGAAATCAAATTATTTCTCCCTTTTACGGCAAAAACGATATGTATATATATTTGTGAATAGGTATCAGCCATTTTATATGCCGCTCCTCCGGAGCTCAAAATATGTTATGTCTTCTTGTTCTATAAATATATCGTCCCTCCGGGACTACAGAAGTGTAAACTTATAACTTATACTTCTCTTTAATCTTGTTCTTTTCTCTTGTCAGGGCTCCCGGCGCATTGAAACGGTAACCAAAAAACACCATGCCATAATTCATGGCATCGTTCATTTCTACTTTGCTTTCGGTATTGTGGTTCGAGGCCACCCCTTTTGAGTAAATCCCGCCATAAAAAGTTTCTGAATTATATCCTATAGCCACACTTAACGATGCTGTGGCCAAAAAATGGGTTTCGTCATCGCCTTCATCGTTCATGTAGGTGATTCCGCCTCCAAGGGATAATCCGCCTCCAATGAGGAATTTTTTAGCGATAACCCAGTTGTAATTATAGGCCGGTGAAAGCGCCATGTCTATAAAATAGCTCTTGCCCTTAAGTTCTTCGGTCTTGTTGCCATTCAGCTCGGTGTAATAGTAGGAAAGTTGCGGGGCGAAACTGCCGGCACTCTTGAGTTGGCGTTCGCTCTGAAAAGCCAGTGCCCTGAAAGAATAATTCTTATTGAATACATAAGACGTGCTCCCTCCCAATTTCATTGTTTTAAGCCCCGGATAATATATGGATACCCCCGAAACTTCCAGCGAAATCCCTTTTTGGTAAATGAAGTCAAAATTCTGCATCCATCTTCCAGGGAAAAAGGACAGGCTATAATTCATCATTTTTGAATCCTTGTTGTCCTTATTGTCCGAAAAGAACTTTGGAGCAATACCAAAACCAAAGGATATTATGTCATATTGTACCGAAACGCCCAAGGTTGTCCGCTGATTAGGTACAAGGTCTACTGTTAAGTTGTCCTGCTCGTAATTCAGCGAAAACTGGTTTGTGGTATTAAGCATATACAGCTGTGCTGATATCTTATCTTCAAATTTCTGGATATAGGGATTTTTCAGGCTGTCGGTTTGTGCAAAACACCCACCGCCCGTAAATAGTAACGCTGTTATGTATTTTCTTATACCCAATCTATCGGATTTGCCAGTGTTTTTATCAGTCGTTCTTCTTCGCTTCCCGTTGCCGGATGATGGTCATAGACCCATTGCACATGTGGCGGAAGGCTCATCAGTATGCTTTCCATACGGCCGTTGGTCTTAAGCCCGAACAGCGTACCCTTATCGTGTACAAGGTTGAACTCTACATAACGCCCACGGCGTATTTCCTGCCAGGTACGGTTCTCATCGTTATATGGAATGGCTTTTCTTCTTTCAAGAATAGGTACATAAGCTTCCAGGAAACTGTTACCAACTTCGGTAGCAAAATTATACCAGTTGTCCATTGTGAAATCTTCGGTGGCTTTGCAATGGTCAAAGAACAATCCACCTATGCCGCGCGCTTCGTCACGGTGTGCATTCCAAAAATATTCGTCACATTGCTTTTTGAATTTGGCATAGAATTCAGGGTTATGTTTGTCGCAGGCTGTTTTACAGGTTTGGTGAAAATGTTTTGCATCCTCATCAAACAGGTAGTAAGGGGTAAGGTCCTGGCCTCCGCCAAACCAGCTGTCTACTACATTACCTTCTTTATCATACATTTCAAAATAACGCCAGTTGGCATGCACCGTAGGCGCAAAGGGGTTCTTCGGGTGAATGACAAGGC
>NZ_JBTKVX010000010.1:0-148389 GCF_054457175.1 Flavobacterium hauense | reverse complement strand
CCTTTACTCCGGGATAATTATCCTTAAGCTGCTGGGTTACCTCTACCCCATCCATACCTGACATTTTAAGGTCAAGAAGTACAATATGAGGATGCTCATCAGCTACTTGTAATTGCTGCAATAATTCTTCTCCGCTACTGGCTGTCAGTACGACCTCAAATCCTTCAATATTATGAAGGTAGCCCTGCAACAAGCTAACTATAAGTGCATCATCATCGGTTATCGCAATGGTAATATTTTCCATATATATTAATTTAAACGGTCGCAGTGACAATTGTAACCGTGCCTTTGCCTTTAACCGATTTTACTTTGTGTACAGCATTAAGATACTGCATCCTCAATTCAAGGTTACCAAGCCCCAACCCTTTTATCTGTTGGTTGGTATCAAAACCTTTTCCATTATCCCTTACCAGGAACGAAAAATGTTTTTCGGTATAACGCAGCTGAACCGTAATGGTATTTGCTGCTGCGTGTTTAGTTATATTTGTGAGTAGTTCCTGCAATATTCTGAGAATCTGAATTTTTGATTCAGATGGCATATCAGCATTATTTCTCACGTCACTATGGTATTGGATCGTATACTTTTCCTTCCATGGAACAAAGACATCTTTTGCCAGTTCTTCGATACGTGAGAATTCTAACAAAGGAGGTGTAAGATCGTGCGATATCCTTCTTGCTTCGGCTATGCCTTCCTCCAGCAAATTATCCAGCTCTGCCGGCGAAGCACCTATCTGGCTTTTCATTTTAATTACTACCAGTTTTCCAATGAGACTGTCATGAAGGTCACCGGCAATGCGCATGCGTTCTTTTTCCTGAGCCTGCAGGTTGGTCTCCATTAGTTTTTTCTGGTGCTCAAGCTTAGTGCGGGTTTCACGCAGGTTAGCCTCTGTCATACGCTTATATCCCGCATGCAATATCTTTACAACAAAAAATAAAAGTGTACCTATTAAAGCAATAATTATCGCAATCCAGAAAGCAATAACTTTTGGGTCCTGCCATTTTTCCATATAGAAAGCGTTAAGTATAAATAAAATAAAACCGTGGTTATAACGATGCCAAGCCAAAAATAAAATTTCATTCCTGCTGACTCATTAACCAAAAAATTCAATGGCAGAAAGAAAACAAGGTTTACTGAGAAAAAAATTAGAATAGCCACATTCAGAAGGAAATTTTCCCATTTTGAATCCTTAAATATATTTATTTTTTCATGGAAAAAAGAAAAAACCAGAATGATAACTATAAAATCGTCAATCACTTTTGCATACGACTGGAAACCTTTCATATCAGTTCTCTCAAAAGTCATAATTTCCCACAGGATGTAAAAAAAGGCTATACAGGACAGCCCCATAACCAACCTGTGTTTTGCTTTAAAAAAAAACCTGAAATAGAACCAGGTAAACAACGTCATCTCTAACAAGCTGTAGACCAACAATACAATAAAATTATTGCCCGTTGCTCCAATTACCCTGCTTGTTAAATCTACCAGTAGCAACCCCAAAAGATACCAAAAAATGCCTTTGTGAATTACATTCAATGATTTATAATAGTATAAACCTGCAACAGAGCCTATAAATAATACAATTGGAGAAGCAAAGTTTAATAACCTTACAAACTCAGAAAAAACCATTACTATTTAAATTATAGCCGCTGCCAATAAATAGAAGTTGTTTTGAGCAGGCAATGCATTAAATGGTGGTACCGCATTTACAAAGTCATCATAGACTACCTGTTTCCCACTATCATTGGTAACAATAAGTTCAGCTTCATAGCTTGCAGTTGCAGCTGGGTCTGCCTTTAATGCAAGGGTCATTATAACATTTTCAACTTCGCAATCCTCAGTAGGAATAACAAAAGCTTCAAAGATTCCATATTGACCGTTAACTTGTGCCGGTGTCCATATCGTATAGTTTTTTTGCCACGCTTTCATCCTTGCTTTGGCTACATCGGGTGTTAACCTGTTATCACCTAAAATATTGATTACCAAACAAGCCGTTGTGTACTGATCTATAACATCGCCATAGTCCTTGTTATCATATTCCGCAGGAATTACAAAAAAATACAATTGATCCTCATAAATTCCGGGATAAGCGTGAAGTACTGCCGAATTCCCGGCATAAGCAGGAAAATCATACGTAAAGCAGTTACCCTGCCCAAAAAAATCTATCAATGCCTGACTATCCTGACGGATAGCGTCCCAGTTCTGGATGCTTGTTAAAATGTCTGCTGAAGTCATAAAGTCAATTAATTTATGGTTAAACCTATAAGGGGGAATTTAATATAACTTTAACAAATTTAACCTTTTTTACCTGACATAAAAAGGATTTGCTAATAAATTATTCTTATGTCAAAATTAACAAATTAACCAGTGTTTATAGGGGTTTACATTATTTTTATGTGCAAAATAAAAAATTCTCACAATTACCGAAATGATAACCGCTTTTTAGCCTTTCTTCTATCTTTTAAAATGTTTTTCAAACACCATATTCACCATTTAAATAATACCACTTACCTGCTTCTTTCATAAAAAAAGACTTTTCATGGTGAATCTGTGCCTGCAAATTATAATCAATATAATACGCTTTAAACTCAACCGTAGTTTCTGTTGAATTTATAATTTCAAGTTTTAACCACTGATTGCTCTTTGCCCATTCAAGAATATCAGCTTTTGTATGGTTATGTCGTTCTTTAGGGGCAGTAGTCTCCCATAGATAGTCAGCATTCTGTACAACATAGGCCGAATAACGTGAACGCATAAGCGTAATGGCAGTGGGTGCTTTTCTAACATCAAGTAAATAGGGCTGGCAGCAATCTAAAAATGGCTGGCCTGAATCGCAGTAACAGTTAATTCCGGGCATATTTAGGTATTGATTTGTAAAATAAAGTCAATCATTCCTTTTACATCCAGTACATAATGAGGACTTGCATTGGTAAGGGCATTCATAGGCATAAAAGGCATTTGTGCCGTTTCAGGCACCTGGACTACAATAACGCCCCCCGCCTTTTTAATCGCCAAAAGACCTTCTGTTCCATCAGCATTAGCTCCTGATAATAATATACCTGCCAGAGCTGCTCCGTAAACCTCTGCAGCCGATTCAAACGACACATCTATACTGGGCCTACTATAATTTATTTTTTCGGATGTATCAAGCGACAAAACATTATCAGCCTCAAATAAAAGGTGATAATCTGATGGCGCAATATAAATAAATCCCGGCAGTAAAGGCGTTTTATCCTCTACATCTTTAACCGGGATAGTGGTCTTATAAGATATAAGCTCTTCAAGTGTAGAATCTTCAGCGCTCTTTCGGTGCAGGACAAGCACAATGGCAAAGGTAGGGACAAAAGCCAGTTTTGGCAGCATCTCCATCAGCACTTCAAGGCTTCCCGCAGACCCACCAATAATAAGTACTTTACAGTCCTGTTTTACTCCGTCTTTTTCCATATCTTATCTTTGTTCACCTGCTTATACCTTTTTTGCAGTGACGAAAATTTAAGTGTTTCTTTGGTACCTAGTGCCAGGTAACCCAGTTTTGCAAGGCTGCTGTCAAACAAGGTGAAAGCTCGTTCCTGCAGCTCTTTATCAAAATAGATGAGCACATTGCGGCACAGTATCAGGTCAAATTCATTGAACGATCCGTCTGATACCAGGCTATGTTCTGAAAAGACCATTTTTGCCGAAAGCTCGCTGCTGAATTTTGCAAAGCCATAATTGGCCGTATAGTAATCCGAGAAATCCCTCTTACCTCCCGACATCATGTAATTTTCAGAATATTGCTTCATCATCTGCATCGGAAAAATTCCCTTCTTTGCAGTATCCAATACTATTGAATTGATATCGGTTGCATAAATAAGCGATTTATGAAGAAGATTAGCTTCCTTAAGCATTATTGCCATAGAATAGACCTCTTCTCCCGATGAGCATCCGGCATGCCAAAGCCTTATAAACGGCTTGGTAGCCAGTACCGGTAATATTTCTTCCCTCAGTACTTTATAGAATAAGGGATCGCGGAACATCTCGGTTACATTTACCGAAATCTCCTCTATCATGCGTTTGCCATAACCCGGCTCAAGCCTGATCCTGGTGAGCATCTCTCCCAGATTATTGAAACCATCCATTTGGTACAGCCGCTCTACGCGCCTTTTTAATGAAGCCCGTGAGTATCCGCTAAAATCAAAACCGTGGTATTCAAATACTTCATTTATCAATACCTCAAGTTCACGGTCATTTATCATAACTCTTTTAAATAGTACTAAGTATCTGTAACAATTTATCCACGTCTATCGGTTTGGATATGTAGTTATCCGCCCCGGCAGCGAGGCATTTTTCCCTGTCGCCTACCATGGCCTGTGCAGTAACAGCAACAACAGGCATGTTTTTTCTGTCCTGAAGCTGCCTTATTAGCGGTATCGCTTCATAGCCATCCATATCAGGCATCATCATATCCATAAGCACAGCATCGATCTGTGCATCGCTTTCCAGCAACTTCAAAGCTTCTGACGCTCCCTGACAAGAGAGGCAGTCAAACGATTTTGCCTTTAATGTTGCCGTAAGTGCAAAGATATTACGGCTATCATCATCTACAATTAAAATCCTTTTTTTCTCCATTTTCACTACTTCAATTGATTATTGCTGATCATATAGCCATACTCTTAGCAATGATAAAAGCTGGTCAACGTCTACCGGTTTAGTGATATAATCAGATGCACCTGCATTGATGCATTTTTCCCTGTCACCCGTCATGGCTTTTGCTGTAACTGCAATTACCGGAAGGGTTCTGTATTTATTGATCTCCCTTATGCGGGTAGCCGTTTCATAACCGTCCATATTAGGCATCATCATATCCAGCAACACTACATCAACTTCAGGATGCTCTTCAAGAGCTTTAAGGGCCTCTTTACCGTCAATGGCTGTAATAACATTCATTTTAAGCACTTCGAGCGCTTTGGTAAGCGAATAGATATTTCTCACATCATCATCCACTACAAGAACGGTCTTATCGCTAAGCACATTGTTAAGCAGGCTCAGTTTTTTATAGGTATCCTTTTTAAGGCCTCCTTGTTTGTTTTCTTCTACCAGATGAAGGAACAACGATACTTCATCAAGCATACGCTGATACGAATGTGCCGTTTTCACAACAATAGAATCAGCATATTTCTTGATCTTCAGCTCTTCTTTCATCGAAAGGCTCTTTCCGGTAAATACGATTACAGGAAGATTTTCAAGACCCGGATTTTTCTTCACACCGTCGAGTATCTCATAGGCATGCTGATCCGGAATGCCCATATCAAGAATAACACAATCAATATTTTCTTTTTGCAGAGCATCTACCCCATCGGTAACGTCGCTTTTAATTTCAGAATTAATATTATAAGTCTCCAGGAAATAAGCTAATGCCTTTGCATGTTTTGCGTTATCTTCTATAATGAGCACTTTTTGAGATTCTTTGTTCACTATATGCTCTATACGCTGAAATATTTCAGGCATCTGTTCAAAAGCTACCGGCTTGTCAAGGAAATTTACAGCCCCTTTCAGCAAGCTCTCCTGCTTCATTTTGTGCGAAGACATCATGTGTACCGGTATGTGCTTGGTCTGCCAGTTGGCTTTAAGCTCTTCCATAACTTCCCAGCCACTCTTAACCGGAAGCTGTATATCCAGCAGTATCCCCGCCGGCCTGAACATCACTGCAAGGTTAAAGGCTTCATCTCCCCTTACTGATATGACTCCTTTATAGCCGCGCTTACGCGTAAATTCCAGTAACGATTTGGCAAAGTTGGTATCGTCTTCCACAATAAGTATAACTTTGTCATCTTCACTGATGTTTTCCCTGTCATCAGGTACATCATCAGGAATAGACAGGCTCAAAAACTTGTTTCTCTCATCTTTTTCTGCCTCGTTTTTTGCCTCTATTTGTACAGAAGACTCTTCATTAAATATTCTTTCTACAGCCATCTTTGCAGAACCCGCAATAGGAATGGTCAACGTAAATTCGCTGCCTTCATTCGGCTCACTTTTCAGGCTTATCTCACCTTTAAGCAGTTTTGCCAGCTCACGGCTGATTGATAGCCCTAAACCTGTACCTCCATATTTACGTTTGGTCGAGCCGTCTGCCTGTTGAAAGGCCTCGAATATAAGCGGTTGTTTCTCATACGGAATCCCAATACCAGTGTCTTTTACTGTAAAGCTTACCAATTTATCATTTGCCGGATGTTTTTTGATCTCTAAAGTTACCGAACCTTTTGCCGTAAACTTAATTGCATTCGATAGTAGGTTCTTCAATATCTGCTCGAGCCTTACCTTATCGGTTTTTAGAACCAACGGCGCATCATCGGTAACAATAGTAAACTCTATATTCTTTTGTTTTGCCACTTCATTAAACAAAGCCTTAAGATTATCGGTAATTTCTTTGGTAGCAATGTCTATAAACTCAAGTTCCATTTTTCCGGCCTCGATCTTAGAAAGATCAAGAATCTCATCAATAAGCCCTAAAAGCCCATTTCCTGAACTCTGTATTACACTTGCAAATTCTATCTGCTCATCATTCATGTTCTTGTCATTGTTCTCAGAGAGCAGTCGGCTCAACAACAAGATAGAGTTAAGCGGTGTCCTCAGCTCGTGCGACATATTTGCAAGGAATTCCGATTTATATCGGGTACTAAGTTCCAGGTCTTCCGATTTTTTCTGTATCTCAACATTCCTTTCTTCAAGAAGCACACTGCGTTCTGCAAGCTCTTCATTGGTTTGCTGCAGTTCTTCCTGCTGCACCCTTAGCTCTTCTTCAGATGCCTGTAGTTTTTGCGTCTGTGCCTCAAGCTCCGCATTGATGTTTTCCATCTCGCTATGCTGCACCCTTAATTCTTCTGACTGCGATTCGGTCTCTTCAAGCAACTCCTGTAAACGCTTCCTGTTTTGGGCAGCCGTAATAGCGATACCCACATTATTTGAAGCTGCATTTAAAAACGTAAGGCTGCGTTTGGAGAATTCCTTAACCGAGGCCAGCTCTACCACACCGGTAATTTTATCATCAATCAACGGCACAGCGATTATATGGGCCGGAGTTGCCTCGCCCAAAGCATACGATATCTTAATATCTTCCGTTGAAAGCGATTTAAGCTCCATTATTTTGCGCGAAGCTGCTGCCTGTCCTGCCAGTCCGTCCCCAAGCAGAAGGCGCTCACGGCTTTTATCGGCTACATAGCTATATCCCGCCGAAACAACAAGCTCTTCACCTTCCAATATATATAGTACAGCGGCATTACTATTGGTGTATGTAGCCAAATGCTCTATTACATCGGCTGTAAGTTTGTGAATGTTCTTCTCCCCTATCATTACATCGTTAAGCGATGCAATACCCGATTGCAGCCATTCATTATCTGAAAGTGTCTTAAACGACTTTTCGAGAGCCACTGCCATGCTGTTAAGCGATCCGCCCATACTACCCAGGGCATCGCTATCAATGCTGTCTACCCTCACTTCATAATTACCGTTAGAGATTTCTCCGGCTACTTTACTTATTACGCGAATCCTCTCGGCAGTTTCCCTGTCAGATTCTTCAAGTTTTGTCTGTAGCCTAAGTCGTGCGTTATAGTCTCTTAATATTCTTGCAAAGAATATTACACTTATCAATAATGCTACAAGAGCCGCAGTAACAATAAGTACTGAACTGTACATGCCATATTTCTCCGAAGTAGAATTACGTTCAGCCAAAAGACGCTGTTCCTCATTTTCCATACGCTTCAGCGTTGCGCGCATGTCTTCCATAAGTTTTCTTCCTGCGTCAAGATCATTAGGAGTTATGGCCCCATTTTGCATCTTATCAGCTACCCTTTCTTCCAGATAATCAAAAAAAGCACTCACCCGCGGGCGCAGTTCCTTAATATTTTCCTGCTGTGCGGCGTTATCTTTTGTCAGTTCATCAAGCTTATCTATGTAGGTGTTTGCATCTTCCTCAGCCGTATCATAACGTTTCAGGAAATCCTGCTTACCCGTAACCAAAAAGCCCCGCATACTACCCTGGGCATCTACCATTACCGAAGTAGCTTCGTTAATATTGTAAATTACTTCCTGCGTGTGCGTAACCCATGAATTACTATCTAATAGGCTCCTGATACTCAAAAATGAAGCTGTGGAGCTAACAAGCAGTATAAATATAGATACCCCTGTACTAATTAATAGATTTCTTTTAAAATTACCGTCCATATCTTTGTGTAAGGTTTATTATAGTGGCAAAACAATAATAAAGCTCGCACCGTTTCCGGGGCTGCTTTTTGCTGTTATTATGCCGTTATGTTTTTCTACTATTTTATTGGCTATAGCCAGGCCTATACCGGTACCTTCATAGGCATTCCTGTCGTTAAGGCTCTGGAAGATCTTAAATATTTTATCAAGGTAGATCTCATTGAAACCTATCCCATTATCGGTTACTGTTATCCTGCAATGATTACCCGAAACACTGGTATTGGCATCAAAGCTTTTCTCTTCTACCCTTTCTGCAGTCACCTTTATTTCCGGCAAAACACCTTCTCTCGTAAACTTGAGGGAATTGCTAATAAGGTTTTGGAACAGCTGTCTTAACTGACTGGAAACACCCATAACCATAGGTAACTTATCCACTTTTATTACAGCCCTTTTTTCTTCTATCCTATAATCCAGGTCAGCCAGTACTTCTTCAAGTATAGCGTTAAGGTCGGTTCGTTCAGGCATCACATCTGATGACAGTCGTGAATAATCAATAAGGTCCGATATCAGGTTTGACATCCTTTCAGCCGATTTTATGGTTCGCCTCACATAATCTTTCGCTGTCTCATTATCCGGCAGGTAGCGTTCATCGATGATTTTAATAAATGTCTCTATTTTTCGCAAAGGCTCTTTCAGGTCGTGCGATACTACCCATGCAAACTGTTGCAGCTCGTGATTACTAAACTCCAGTTCTTCATTCTTAGTCACAAGTTCCTGAGTCCTTTCTGCAACCTTATTCTCAAGATTTTCCTGGGCTTCTTTTCGTATCTCGATCTCTTTAGATAGCAGGTCTCTCATATTCTTGAGCTCCTGTGTCTGCTCATACAATTTGAGAAAACTCTTTACTTTGAGTATCAGTAAATCAGGATCGACCGGTTTGGTCACATAATCTACCCCACCAGTTTCATAACCCCTGGAAATAAAACGTTTATCGGTATTTACAGCCGAAAGAAAAATTACAGGAATATCTTTAGTCCTGTTACTTCCGGCGAGTATTTCAGCTACTTCAAAACCGTCCATTACAGGCATCTGCACATCAAGTATGATTAGGGAATAGTCTTTTTTAAGGATTTTCTTTAAAGCTTCTTCACCGGATTCGGCACTATCGGCTTCAAGTCCATGAAGCAATAGTACTTTTTTAAGGGCAAGAATATTTGCCTTTATATCATCTACAATCAGGATCATAGTATAGCAGGCGTTTTTAAAGTGGCCGGCAGGCCTGAAGTCAATATACTTTTAACATGAGCACACAACAGGAAGTAATCAGATGGTTTTTCGATATATCCAACTGCACCATTATCAAAACATTCTTTTTGTGACGATTCCGAACACGAAGTGGAGCCCATAATAACCGGAATGTCTTTTAATTTACTGGTAGCTTTTAGTTCGCGCAAGCATTCCAGGCCATTCATCATTGGCATATTAACATCCATTACGATTATATCGGGAAGTATACCTAAATTTAAGGTTTCAATGGCTTCAATACCATTTCGCGCAGTATGGCATTGCACACTGCTATCTACTTCAGCAAGGGCTTCCCTGAAAAGTAATTGGTCGTCGCTATCGTCGTCTACCAGGAGTATTGATTTAATATTTGTGCTCACTTTCCAAAAATAGGGCGACAAAAGTTAACAAGGTGTTAAAATAGGTTATGAACATTTACAGATATTCTTACAACTTATTACATCTTTAACATTATTTTGAGATTACTTTATTACTAAATTTCTGAAAAAAATACATTTCAAATTTGCATTTACCCTTCATGATTCTATCTTTACGCGCTTTAACAATTAACATTCCTTTAAGATATGTGGCCTACAAAAAAATGCTGTTTTTTAACTTTTTTAATGCTTAGCATACTGACTGTAAATGCACAGAAAACAAGTAATGACACCATTGTTAATGTAACCCGTGACAGCCTCAGAAAAGACCCTGACACTGCAAAAGGCCAATTTGGCTACAAACAGCTTATCATCCCCGGAGTGCTTATAGGTTATGGAGCTATCGCAATAAACAACCCTACTCTTTACAATTTTGACCATGATGTGCGCGACGACCTAAAGCACAACACCCACACCGATGTAGACCAGTTTACCCTTTATATGCCGGCTGCAACCGTATATGCCCTAAATGCTTTTGGTGTTAAGGGAAAGCACAATTTTAAAGACCGTACCATAGTCTTTGCTACAGCCTTCCTAATATCTAACCTAACGGTAAAAACCCTGAAGTCTACCACAGATGTAATGCGTCCCAACGGGCTTGTAAACAATTCATTCCCTTCAGGGCATTCCACAGCAGCCTTTTTAGGTGCCGAATTTTTATATCAGGAGTATAAAGATGTCTCCATCTGGTACGGTGTGGCAGGCTATACTGTAGCTGCGGGCACAGCTGTGATGCGCCTTACCAACGACAGGCACTGGGTTAGCGACGTTATAGCAGGTGCTGGTATTGGCATATTATCTACCAAGGCGGCTTATTGGCTGCTGAAGCCTATCAATAAGTTACTTTTTAACGACGCTCAGGAGAAAAAAAAGACGGCAATGCTATTACCATTTTATAATGGTGAACAGGCAGGCGGAAGTTTTGTAATGCAATTCTAAAAATTGTAAAATTCAAATATTTTATAATTTCAAAAGAAGAGAAAATATACTCCTGAAAAGTGCATTTTTTTGAAAAACGTAAAGTGCAATATCATTTTTCAAGTATCTGTTTTACAACAATTTAAACACACCTATTATTACGCACCAAAATGACGTTTTTAGCACATTTGGAAGACGTAAAGTGCAATATTATTTTATCAGAAAAACGAATCTTTTTTACTTTTCTTGTCCTGGTTCAATGTACAGATGATTTATCAAACAGATCTTTGTCCCGTAAATTGACATATCATGGAAAAGATAAACATTCTGTATACGGGCAGACATCCTGAGATATTGGAAACTGTAGTGCGCCTGATCAACCAAAACGAAAACTGGGCCGGATATGGTGCGGCAGATAATGAAGAGGCTATTTTTCTCTTCAGGGGAATAGATTTCAGGATAGTACTGCTTGGCTGCGGCATACCTGAACAAGAGGAAGCCGAATTAAGAAGAGCTCTTACTGCCCTGAACCCACAATGTATGATCGTACAGCATTATGGTGGTGGCAGCGGATTACTGGCCAATGAAATACATACCGCGCTAAGCGATACATTAGCCTAAGCTACCTGCAAAGAGAAATGTCCTTCGGATCTTTCTCTTCCTTGTGGTGGCACAGGCCTTCTTTTTGTGTCATTTTTATTTGTGCATGCTGCGTAGTAACCTTCACTTCCTGTTGATTGTCAACAGGCTTTACCAGGTTACTTATGGATACCAGCCCGGCTATGGCAATTGTAGCCACTACCGAAAGGATTATTCCACTAAGTGTCATATATATGGTTTTCATATTATTGATTGGTTTAAGGTTATGGCTCCGAAGAGCCATAACCGGGTAATATTTAATTGTCAAAATTTGTAGCAGTTGCTATCGCTCTTACTGCCTCAAGGTCTTTCTGAACGTCTTTGATCTTAACCTCAGCCAGATTATAAGAATCCGGGCCTAAAAATAAATGTATCGGTGGCTGAGCCATCGCTGCTACTTCGATCATAACATTAGCAGCTTTATCAGGGTCACCAGGCTGGTTGTTGTTGATATCATTCTCATGAACCAGCTGTACTTCCCTTACACTTTTATAGTCTTCTATAGCGTTTTTAGGCACTGCCAATGAACTGCCTTCTAAAAAGTTAGTCCTGAAGTAGCCCGGAGAAACTATAGTCGCTTTAATTCCAAACGGAGCAACCTCTGCAGCAAGGGATTCGGTAAAGCCGTGTACCGCAAACTTAGTCGCACAATAGATCCCAAAACCAGGGAAATTACCCGTAAATCCGCCTATAGATGCGATATTAAAGATATGTCCTGATTCCTGTTTCCTCATTTGAGGCAATGCATGACGAATAACATTCAGCGAACCGAATACGTTTACATCAAAGTTCTGCCTGCTCTCAACATCGGTAAGCTCTTCAAGAGCACCTACAAGGCCATAACCGGCATTGTTTACTACCACATCAAGGCTACCGAAATGGCTTATTGCTTTAGCGATCGAGTCAGCTACACTTTGCTCGTTAAGTATATCAACGGCAAGAGGTAAAAAATTAGTATGATTGCCTACAGCTTTTTCAAGGTCTGACAAGCTTCTTGAAGTTGCAGCCACTTTATAACCGCCATTCAGCAGTTGTTTAACAAGGCTAAGGCCAAGCCCTTTTGAGGCGCCTGTTACATACCATACATTTTGTTCCGGATTTTTCATTTTGTCTTATTGTTTATTAATTGTTCTAATTTGATAAGACAAAGATATAGCGACTGTAAAGCCTTGTTGTTGTGGTATCCAAAGCAATAATTGCACAATTCAAACACGGTAAACAAAGAAGGTTTGAAATAGGTATTTAAACAAAAATGCCGCCCCTTTCAGGGCGGCATTTTATTATGGTTTCTTATTGACTATAAGCTTTTTATCTGTTCTGGCGGTGTCGGAAATAATTGTTATGATATATATACCCGACTCATATCCTGAAACATCTATTTTGTGAATTTCAGATACAATTTTATTCTCTTTAATGAGCCTGCCATTAAGATCGTACATAGTTAATACTATGTTTTGATGAGATGCAAAATCAGGGATCTTAACAAACACATCGTGTGAAGCAGGATTTGGATAAATATCCATTCCTATATGCTTGATATCGTCAACTCCAACGATAGGAGGATTTACAGTTAGCACTGCTGCATCAGACAAGATGTAACATCCGTTTTGCTGCATCAATACTACCCTGTACTGATATCCACTAATCGCATAATATGCATTCATTACAGTAAGGGTAGCTGTTGCCACACCATAGTAACCCGGCATAGAGCCTCCAGAGTTTAAGCTTGTAAATGTTTGCCCTCCGTCTGTACTAACCTGCCACTGATAGTATGATACGTTTTGAGCCTCTACTGTAAATACAGCAGTCTCTCCTCCGTTTACAATAACCGCTTGAGGTGCAGAAGTAACTATTATAGGTGCTGTACCGTTTATTGTGGTGCTCAATGTATATGAACAACCGTTGGTGTCGGTTATGCTAACTGTATAAGTTCCAGGAAGAACATTTGTCAAATTAGGTGTCGTGTTCCCGTTAGACCATAGGTAAGTATATGGCGCAACACCACCTGATGCATGTAAAATTGCAGAACCTGTCGTATAACAATCTGCATTGGTAACTGTAAAGTATCCTGTTACAGCAGTTGGTGCCATAATACTAAGGTATCTTATATCTGAACAACCGTTAGTATCGGTAACCACTACATTATAATTTCCAACCGCTAAATTATCAGCAAAATTGGTAGTGCTTACTGCCGGTGTCCATGCATAAGTATAAGGTGCAGTACCTCCGGTAGCATTTATCGTGATAGAGCCATCAGCATCTGAAGCACAATCTACATTTACCTGAGATGCAGTAAGGTGTAGCGGTGCAGCCGGTTGTGTAAGGATTACACTTACATTTACCTGACAGCCGTTAGCATCGGTTACAACTACAGTATATGCTCCTGCTGTAAGCTGTGTAGCTGTAGCAGTAACCTGCCCATTGTTCCACAGGTATGTATAAGGCAGGGTTCCGCCTGCAACATCAACCGTTGCCGATCCTGTAGCAGCACCGTAACAAAGTATATCAGTATAGGTGTTTATGGCAGCCGTAAGCTGTTGCGGTTCTGTAATGATAAACGATTGTGTCGTTGTACAAAGGTTTGCATCTGTAACAGTTACAGTATAGCTGCCCGGTACAAGCCCAGTTACTGAAGGTGTAGTTCTTACAGGTGTCGTGTTCCAGCTATAGCTGTAGACTCCTGTACCGCCGGTTACGTTTACCGCAGCAGCACCGTTTGCAAATCCAAAACATGTCACATTAGACTGAGGACCGGCAGAAGCTATAAGCTCTGTTGGCTCAGTTATGGTAAAGCTTTGCGATAATGTACACCCGTTAGCATCGGTTACATCAACAGAGTATGTACCTGCTGTAAGTCCTGTTGCAACTGCATTAGTCTGTCCATTGCTCCAAAGATAGGTATAAGGCGCAGTCCCTCCGTTTACAGCTATAGTAGCCGAACCGTTTGTTCCTTCAAAACAAGAAACATTGGTATGTGATGTATTAGGCGTTGTAGCCAGTGGCAGTGAAGGTTGTGTAATAGTAAACGATTGTGTTGTTGTACAGCTATTAGCATCAGTCACAGTTACCGTATAAGTACCGGCTGCAAGTCCTGTAGCAGTATCTGTAGTCTGTACCGGAGTAGTATCCCAGCTGTAGGTGTATGCTCCGGTTCCTCCTGTTACATTTACAGTAGCTTCACCTGTAGTATTACCATGGCAAAGAACATCGACCTGGGTTCCGGCTGTAGCAACCAGTGCTGCCGGTTGTGTTATAGTAAAACTGTTGTTTAGTGTACATCCGTTGGCATCAGTAACTGTGACAGTATAAATTCCGGCAGTCAGGCCGGTAATAGTATTTGTAGTAGCTGCGTTGCTCCATAGGTAAGTATAAGCTCCGGTTCCGCCGTTTACGGCAACTGTAGCAGATCCTGTTGCCTGCCCGTTACATAATACATCCGTTTGGGTTGTATTTGGCGTAAATGCCATTGCAGTCGCAGGTTCAGTAATGGTGAATGATTGTGTTGCAGTACATCCGTTAGCATCAGTTACTGTTACCGTATAGGTTCCTTCTTCAAGATCTATTGCCGTAGCAGTTGTCTGTACCGGAATGGTATTCCAGCTATAAGAGTAAGCTCCTGTTCCACCTGTTGCAGTTACAGTGGCTTCACCGGTCGCTTCGCCGTGGCAAAGGACATCAACCTGTGTTCCTGCTGTTACAACAAGAGATGCTGTTGGCTCAGTAATCGTAAAGGCTTGTGTACCCTGACATCCATTGATATCAGTTACCGTTGCTGTATAGGTACCTACTGTTAAGCCGATTGCCATAGAAGTTGTCTGTACGGGAGTGGTATCCCAGCTGTAAGTATAGAAACCTGTTCCGCCATTGGCGTTTACATAAGCTGTACCGGTCGCTTCGCCGTGGCAAAGGACATCAACCTGTGGGCCTGCTGTTACAACAAGTGCTGATGCAGGTTCAGTAATAGTGAATGACTGTGTTGCAGTACATCCGTTAGCATCAGTTACCGTTACGGTATAGGTTCCATCTTCAAGATCTATTGCCGTAGCAGTCGTCTGTACCGGAGTGGTGTTCCAGCTATAAGAATAAGCTCCTGTACCACCTGTAGCAGTTACAGTGGCTTCACCGGTCGCTTCGCCGTGGCAAAGTACATCAACCTGTAATCCTGCTGTAGCAACTAGTGCTGATGCAGGTTCAGTAATAGTGAATGACTGTGTTGCAGTACATCCGTTAGCATCAATTACCGTTACGGTATACGTTCCATCTTCAAGATCTATTGCCGTAGCAGTCGTCTGTACCGGAGTGGTGTTCCAACTATAAGAATAAGCTCCTGTACCACCTGTAGCAGTTACAGTTGCTTCACCGGTCGCTTCGCCGTGGCAAAGTACATCAACCTGTATTCCTGCTGTAGCAACTAGTGCAGTTGCAGGTTCTGTAATCGTGAATGATTGTGTTGCACTACATCCGTTAGCATCAGTTACTGTTACGGTATAGGTTCCATCTTCAAGATCTATTGCCGTAGCAGTTGTCTGTACCGGAGTAGTATTCCATGAATAAGAGTAAGCTCCTGTTCCTCCTGTAGCATTTACAGTTGCTTCACCTGTCGCTTCGCCGTGGCAAAGGACATCAACCTGTATTCCGGCTGTAGCAACTAGTGCAGTTGCAGGTTCTGTAATTGTGAATGACTGTGTTGCAATACATCCGTTAGCATCGGTTACTGTAGCGGTATACGTACCATCTTCAAGATCTATTGCCGTAGCAGTTGTCTGTGCCGGAGTAGTGTTCCAGCTATAGCTGTAAGCTCCTGTTCCACCTGTAGCGTTTACAGTTGCTTCACCTGTCGCTTCGCCGTGGCAAAGTACATCAACCTGTGTTCCGGCTGTAGCAACTAGTGATGATGCAGGTTCAGTAATCGTGAATGACTGTGTTGTTACACACATATTAGCATCATTTATAGTTACTGTATATGTACCGGCTGCAAGACCTGTGGCAGTAGGCATAACCTGAAGAGGGGTCGTATCCCAATTGTAAGTATATATACCTGTGCCACCTGTTACGTTTACGGTTGCTTCGCCAGTCGCCTCGCCGTGGCAAAGGACATTTTCCTGAATTCCTGCTGAGGCTGTAATAGCTGATGGTTCATTTATTGTAAAAGATTGTGTCGTCATACAATTGTTTGCATCAGTTACCGTTGCTATGTATGTTCCTGCAACAAGACCTGTAGCTGTGTCGGTTGTCTGTACCGGAGTAGTATTCCAACTGTATGTATAAATTCCTGTTCCTCCTGTTACGTTTACGGTTGCCTCACCGGTTGCTTCACCGTGGCATAGAATATCATCCTGATTTCCTACAGTAGCAGTAAGTGCAGCTGCAGGCTGTGTGATAGTAAAGCTTTGTATTGTTGTACACAGGTTGGCATCGGTTACCGTTACAGTATAATTACCGGCTGCAAGACCTGTAATAGTATTTGCAGTAGTACCGTTGCTCCATAGATAGGTATAGGCTCCTGTTCCGCCTGTAACATTTATGGTCGCTTCGCCTGTAGCATCGCCAAAACATTTTACATCTATTTGTGAAGGTGTTTTCACAAAAGCATCAGGTTGTTCAATTGTAAAATTTTTAATCAGTTCGCAACCATTATCATCGGTTATGGTAACATCATAATCTCCGGCTGCAAGGCCTGTGGCAGTAGCTGTAGTCTGACTATTGCTCCAAAGATAAGTATATGGCATTTTTCCCCCCGCAGCAGTAACAGTAGCCGATCCGTTTGTATCTCCATAACATATCAGGTCTACCTGCGATGCCGTAAATGACAAGTCGTCATCACGTGTAACTGTAAAAGAGCATGCAGCGGTATTGCCTGATGCATCGGTTACTACAAATGTGTTTATTGTTTGCCCTAAAGGATAAACATCTCCCGAAGCCAGTCCTGCTGTTTGGGCTATAGTCGCCCCTGTGCAATTATCACTAAAAGTAGGTGCTGTATATGTAAATGTACCGTCACAGCTTGTAGTTGTAACATCTGCCTGGCAGGTAATAACAGGATCTTCCGTGTCATTCACTACAACATCAAATGACAAGGTATGTAAAACATTATCACTGTCGTAAAACTCAAAAGTATTGGTTGTAGTACCTACAGGAAATATACTTCCACTGGCTAAACCGGCAGTTTGGTTACTTATTGGCAAATTACTTACCCATCTAAGCGCATTTGCCATTAACTTGTCACCATCTGTAGCTGAATCCCAATAATATGATTGCGCATCAGATGAAGGCGGGGAAAAGTTCAGAGATACCCTTTTTACATTAGCGGGCCCAACATTTTCTTTCGCCGAAACCAGAAAATTGTTATCTGTGTACCTTGCAACACCGTAAGCTCCCGGAGTTAATATGGCTGGCATAGCATAATGCCCGTTAATGAAAGATGTTACTCCGTTCATTAGAGGATGTGTCGGTAAATCGATAGTTCCTAAAGATACAATGTTGCTATTAAAAGTATTAGTGGTATTAACTACACGATAAACATTAGTATTAAAAGCACCGGCAATAAGAGTTGAATTGTTGGTACGTAATGCATCAACAACACCACCTTTACCATCAATATACTGTGCCAGCACATTGCCAAGAGCAACCGGGCTTTGAACAAAATAATTGAGATACACTAATACTGCATTATATTGGTTTACTGTTGTTAGTGTCGGAGTCGTGGACCGTGTGTCTATCATATCAACTACACTGAACTGACCTGATGCCAATATCTTAGTTTGAACGTCCTGCAAATTATCTGTAGTGTCACTTCCAAGAATTAAAACTTTAGGAAGCGCTGTATGGGACATTGTATAATTAACTACAGCCCCGCATTGTCCTGTGGTGTTGCTAACTGTAATATCCTGAGGGACTACAGTTATCATAGCTTTTTTAGTTACCACATTATTATTGTTGTCAGTAACAGTAAGGGTAACTTCATTAAACCCAGTATCAGCTGATGTAAAACTTGTTTTATCGAGTACAAGCGATGCAATCCCGCAATTATCAGAAGATCCGACATATACCTGTGCAGGAGTAACTGAAGCTGTACCGTTTACATCAAGGGTAATAGTCACATTTTGTGTTGTAACAGTAGGAGCAGCAGGCTGTGTAATTGTAACAGTATGTGTAGCGGTTAAACCTACATCATCGGTTACCGTTACTGTATATGTTCCTGCGGTTAGGCTTGTTATGTTTTGTGTTGTTTGTACCGGTGTAGTATTCCATGAATACGAGTATGGAGGTGTACCCCCTACAATAGTAGTAGCTATCGACCCGGTTGTATTATTGTAACATAATACATCCTGTTTTACCGATGTCACACCCATTCCGAATTCATAAGCACCTATATCAACAATACTGTTGACAATCCTGTCCTTGCCATTTAAATCTGTTGTTATAGCCGATAGATCGGGTGTTTGTCCTGCTGAAAATACTACTGAATTACCTGCATTAATTGCAGGGCTGTTTGACTGAAGTGTAAAATCTCCTCCGGCTGCATCAGTAAAAAGGGGATCTGAAGATACTATGTTGTTTAATGTGCTGATATTGTTCCCAAATGAAGTTTTGTTAGTTATACAATTTTGGAATATAACCTCATTTATACGTGGAGAAACCATTAAATCCTGTACTCCATTTATTGAAAAGATGGTATTTCTAAATTTAGGCTCGCTTCCAAAATTGTCTTTTGTATAGTGCATGGCTCTACCTGTGGTGGCTGTGTCATAAATAGTACAATTGGTAAATACGATACCGGGACCATTTCCATCATCATAATGTATTGAATTAATCTGATTTGTCGTAGAAATATTGTTGACGAATCTGCAATTGGTAAAAATGCCATTATGCTGTACGGCATCGCCGTAACCATCATTAATTATATAAAAACCTCCCCCAGTGTTACTGGCTCTATTGTTTTCAAAAGATGAATTAGTAACGGTAAGGGTGCCATGGACGCCTCCCATACCACCTCCATCCGAACCCATATTAAATCTAAAGATGCAATTATCAATACTTAAGGTTACGCTTGAGAAAACAAGGCCTCCGCCATTATAGATAGGTCGTCCGTTTACTGTTGTGTTCGCAGGACTATTCTGATTAGCTCCACTTATTACAAATCCACTTAATGTGGCCTGTCCCAGTGAACCTGCCGCAATAACTACCCAATGTGCATTCTCTCCATAATTAGAAAAATTTGCTCCATCATCACTATTTAAATCCCCACTTAAAACAGAAGCGTTTGAGGTAATTGACAAATCGCGGGCTGCCAATGTAGTTTCCGTTCCTGCAAAGCCTCCATAAACCCCAACGTTTGGAACCATAACAAAAGCATTGTACCTATCAGAGGGGATTGCACTGTTAAGATTATCACATCTGAACTTTGGTTTATAAGTACCTCCGGCAACCCATATTTGGGTTACAGTTCCCGGGGTAATATCATTTAAAAGCCTGGCGGCTTTAAATGCATCAGCAGCTTCAGACAGGGCATTGGCCCACGAATTTCCTGATTGCGTACCTCCAACAACATTTTGGTTTACGAATAATACTCCGCTCGCATTAGGCGTTTGGGCATTTACATTTGATGAAAGCAGTGTGAGCGCTCCAAAAAATAAGAGTAGTTTTTTTATCATGTAGTTTGGTTTAATTGGCATTTAAATAAAGCGCGAAGATAATCAGAATTTCTGTATAATTTTTATTGTTAAATAAAATATAACACTCTGTTAATTAAACCCTTTAAAACACTGATTATCTAATATATAACAACAAAAAAACAAATAGAATAATTCTGATGTTTTTAAATAAAAAAGACCGCTGTAAAGCGGCCTTAAGATATATGTTGGGAGTTGGATTTAGGCTACACAATCGCCATAGATCTGGCTGAAAAGAGCGTAGATATCCAGGTTAGAATTTGCTTTCACTATCTTTCCTTCATTCATATAATATACATCACAAAACCCTACCTCAACAGGAAGGCCTGTAGGTTGTATCTCTTCTTCATATATAGTGAACATGCCTTCGTGTGTACCTTTTTCGACTCCCTGCACGATTACATAGTTATCATGGGCAACAAGGTTTTTGATCTCGCAGGTAGCATCAGGAAAAATCGAGAACCTGTTTAGCCACGCAATGGTAATCGATGTTTCTCCTTTAGCGGTGCTGTTAAAAGGAATGTCAAACCATTCGCTGCCGGCATCGCATAATGTATTAAGGTATTTAAAGTTTCTTTGGTTTACCGCAGCATACAACTCCTGTATCACTGCCGCATTTCTTTCATTTCTCATTTTGCCTTATGTATTGATTGGAACAGTTATTTTTTCGACGATACAAAACTACTTAGAGAAAACACCTGTGTTATTGTATAAAACAAAGTATTGCTTATGAAAATCAAACAACCTTTTTATACCGCTTTTACAGCTCCAAAATGTTTGATGCCAAAATGGATAATCTGCAACGCCAGGTTAGCCAGCAGGTAATCTTTATACATATAAGTAGTGTTGATCTGCGATGCTATCTTTTCAAAAAGACAGCTTACATCGCCTTTTTGGATCTTGCCTAACGGAAAAGGCCCGTGCCCGTTTTGATAAAACAGCGGAAATTGTTTCAGGCTCTCGTTTACCTGCTGTGGCAGCTGGTCTTCTTTTATCGAAAAGATAAGGCCTTCCTCCAGGCCTTCAGGCATTTCAGCGGTAGACGGATCTAATAAAAGTAGTGAACTTTGCTGAGCAGTATTGATGAGACAAAAGCTATACCATCCCTGTTTGTGAATGTTGGGCTGGGGTAATCTGTAGATATGATAATGAAGATTATACATGGTACAGGTGGTTTGCTATAGAGCTGAAGTGTGTCATATCATTATATAGTTCATCTGGGTTACAGGGCAAATTTACTGTCCCTGAATCTCATCTCTTTTACCGATATCAAACCAATGTTTGTGTTTTTCAAACAGTAACCACAAATTCGCCGCTATAAATTGTTTGAATTTCGCAATCTTTCATTTGCTTTTTACATACCTTTATGGTGATTGACAGATTACTTTTGTAAAACAAAATCAATCACAAAAACAATCTAAATCACTGTAAATCATGGCAAGGACAGAAACTCTTGAAGATTTATACAAACAAAAATTCAACTGGATGCCGGAAGGCCTTCAAAAAGACCTGGGACACTTTAATGTTTTTAAACATGAAGATTGTACCGGTCCCGGTAAGGAACCGATAAAGTATACCCGAAGGGATTATTACAAGATTGCGCTCATACGCGGGCATTACATCTATCACTATGCCGACAAGAGCCTTGAAGTAAACGGAAATGTATTGTTGTTCTTTAACCCTACAGTACCTTATACATTTGAGGCTATTACACCTACCTCAACAGGTTTTTTCTGTATATTCAGGGATGCCTTTTTTAGCGAGCACATGCGTGGCAGCCTTAAAGACCTGCCCATGTATGCGCATGGTGCAAGTCCTGGTTATATACTCGACGACAGTCAGTATGATTACATTGCCAATGTATTCACCAAGACAATTGAAGAGATGCAGGGAGATTACCAGTTCAAGTTCGACCTGATAAGAAATTACATTATGGAAATGGTGCATTATTCGATAAAATTACGCCCGAGTGAAACGCTATATACCCATATCGATGCCAATTCACGCATTACGGCCGTATTTACCGAATTGCTCGAAAGGCAGTTTCCTATAGAGTCACCATCGCAACAGTTTTCGCTACGCAGTGCCAAAGACTTTGCCGGACAGCTAAACGTACACGTTAACCACCTTAACCGTGCCATAAAACTGACTACAGGCAAAACAACATCCGACCATATTTTTGAGCGTTTACTAAGCGAGGCTAAAGCGCTGCTACGCCATACCGACTGGAATATCTCTGAGATCAGCTATGCATTGGGCTTTGATGAATCAGCGCATTTTAACCACTTCTTTAAGAAGTTTACCAATGCCACACCTTCATCATTCAGAAGTTAATACTTAACCTCTTGACAGTGAAATAAAAAGGACGAATCTTTTACAGAGTCGTCCTTTCTTCATTACAATAATTGTGAGCAGCCTATGGTACCTGTGTACCCACAGGATTGCCATTAGGCTTGCTGGCATCACCAGTATCAATAATGGTATCGTTATCAGTAACTACAGTATCAATTGGGCTTTGTGTTCCCTCTGTAGTTTCCAGTGTTTCGGTTTCGGTAGTTTCGGTCTCTGTTTTTTCCTTACAAGAAGTGAGGCTAAGCCCGGTAAGTACTACCGAAGCTAACAGGGTATTTCTTAAAAATGAAGTTTTCATAAGCCTTTATTTTAGTTGGCATTTGCCATTATGTAAAGGTAAGGCTTAGAATGTTGTGGTTTTCTTAGCAGTATATTAAAGAAAGCCTAATTAACAGTAGTAAAAAAGGCAGCCTAAGCTGCCCTTTTTTATGGTTTCTTAACTGTTACTGTATCCTTGGTAACCGAAATAGTATCTTTTCCACCAGTCTCATCAACCACTTCAGTTTCAGATACCGAAGTTGTATCTCCATCGATTACTGTGGTTTCAGTATCAGTGGTTTCACTCGTTTCTTTTTTACATGAAGTAAGGCTAAGTCCGCCCACCAGAGCTGCAACCATAAATGCATTTCTTAAAAATGTAGCTTTCATAAATAAGGTTTTAATGTTTGTGATTTGGTTAAACAAAAAAGGCAGCTAAAGCTGCCTTTTATATTAATGTACTTTAGTAACTGTATCAGTAACTGTAGTATCGTGTGCCGCACCCGGTGCATCAACTTCAGTTTCAGTAACTGTTGTAGCAGTATCGCCATCAATTGTAGTTTCTGTTTCTGTTTCAGTTTCCGTTGTAGCTTTGTCTTTACATGATGTAAGGCTAAGTCCGCCAACAAGTACAGCAGCCATAAGCATGCTTCTTAAAAATGTAATCTTCATGGTGTTTTCCTATTAAATGATTAGTGATAGAGGCAAAAGTAATTTTTTTAATATAGGAAAATCTTAATTTTTTATTAAATTAATCGCTCATTATAAACACCTTATCCACATTACTTTTTCAGGAACTCAAATTTATCCTTATTGATACGGTGTTCTCTTTGGAGCGTATCAACCATGCGTTTCAGGTGATATTCAGATATTACCCAGCTCATCGGGAAGGCCATGTCTTCCTTCTCCCCTTTCCTGAACTTTGTCTTATATAAACTATAATTAATATAAGAAGTAACCGTATCCTTATTGAAATTCTCCCTGAAATATTCTTTTAATACATCATTACCAAAACCGGTTCCGGTATCCGATGTTTTCAGTACGGTAAGCAACGGTGTCGCAAGATCGTTGGTCAGTGGATGTATCCTTCCTGACGGTTTTTTCTTGGTATCAGAATTCGTCAGGTGTAATATATGGTAGGTAAACCTGTCATAAGCAGGAGTTCCTTTTTTACTGGCAAGATATACTCTCAATTGCTGTAAAAACTCAAGTGTAGTGCCTGCACCTGAATTATCATAATAACCACCATCTACAAAATACCTGTCGTGTATCTTACCTGCCGGCGATACAAACGGGAAACGTGAACTCAACGCAGCAGCAGTACTGTAACGGATATCCGTTTTGGTATCTTTCTTTTTCAGGCTGTCTACCAGTTCCAATACATCAGTACGGTACCATTTCTGCTTTTCCCTTTTAGGTATAATTGGGCTTATCACACCCGGATAGCTGTTATCTACCTGTGTAACATTGATGAATAATAATGGCAGGCTCCCTGAATAATCGTAAACCTTAGACAACGGCCTGTTATAGAAATGTGGTATTAGTGTATCGATCTTTTGTGGTACATCGCCTTCGGCAGGACTTTCAGAGAATCCGCGTTCAAGTGCATCTGCACGGTTATCAAAACAAAACGGAATGATATACTGGAAAATATCAGGCCCAAGCATTCTGCCTAATGTAAAGGTCAGGAAGTCTTTTTCAAAAAAGCTGTCGCTGTATTTGCGGTAATCATGTATCGGCTTTTCTTCATTTGCCTTCAGCAGCGAATAAAATGCCGTATTACCTATGGTTCCACCCGAAGCTCCTGCCAGACACAAAAGGTGATCCTTAAAGGTATTCTCAGGATCAAGCTGTACGCTTTTATCCTGCAGGTCGCATAACACACTACTCGACCACTGCCCTGCCCTCGATGCTCCACCGTCAGACAGTACTATATAAACATCAAACTTCTTATCTGGATTGTTTTTATATGCCGCACTGTTTTCAATCAGTTTCATACGCCTATAAAACCAGTCATTCAGGTATTTATCTGTCGATGGCCTGATGGCAGCATAACTGAAGTCTTCTTTCGCTTTAATCGTACGAACATGATAAGGGTCTTTAACGCTTCCCACGCAAAATGCCCATATATAAATGAACAGGAAAAAGTTTACCCTTGTACGGATATTGACCATTGTAATGATATTCGACAACCCAATGATAATTCCCATAGCCAGCAATGCAAAAGCTAAAGCTCCCATAAAGCAGGAAACATAAATTGAGAATATTCCCGAAAAGTACATTCCCGCTGCAATGATGGCAAAACAGGTGAAAAACTTAAAACCCCATTGTTCAGCTCCAATAAAATCTTCCCTTATCTTCAGGAAACTCATTATCCTGGTAATTCGGTTATCAGGAAACGAATCATCGATCGCTTTTTCCCTATCTATGCGTTCCCTTCTTTTTATGAAAAAGACAACTGCAATACATTCCAGAAAAAAGAAAATAAGCATATAACAGAACAGCCAGAAAATATGCCTGTTGGTTCCGCCGGAAACATCTCCTACAGCCCACTTCATTATAAATGTTATGATCAGGATACTATAAAACACCATAAAGGTGATCGCTACAATGCGTTTCCATCGTGCTGCACCGGCTTTTACCGAGGCATTCAGCAAAAAATAAAACGCATTATGCACTAAAATAAAGAGTATCAGCATCCACCCGTCAAGTGTAGGTGTAGCCGTTGGCAAACTAATGATGGCCGCCTGAAGGCACACAAAACAGTTAAACGCGATCAGCCTTGGCATGTGCTTTTGCAGTCGGGTAGTAAATATAATTTGCGCTTTCTGTCGGGCATCGACAGTATTTATATCTACCGGATTCTTATCATATCGTTTTTGTTGTTTGATATAACTAAGCATACGTCCGCTATACCACAAGATGACAGCCCAAAGTATGCAGCCTGCAATGGTACATATAGCCGGAGACAGGTTTTCTCCCGACTGCAGCACTACATCGATGCCCTGATCTATAACAATTAGGAGGTAATAAATAGCGATAACCGAAAGGATTCCGCCGATATTAAGCCAAACCGACTTTAAAAATATGGAAAGATGTTTCATTGCGTAGTAAGGTTTAGTTGGAATTGCGCATCAAATATAGATATTCTGTAAGAAACTAAACAAAAAAAGGACAGCCCTAAGCTGTCCTCTGTTTAATTATAGAGTTAAGGAATTAACCTTTAAAACCACCATCAATATTCAGGCTGGCTCCTGTAATATAACCTGCCTCAGGGCCTGCAAGAAAAGAAACAAATGCTGCAATCTCAGATGTTTGTGCATATCGGCCTACCGGAAGCTGTGTCCTTAGGAAATCGGCAAACTCACCATTCTCAGGATTAAGGTCGGTATTTACAGGGCCCGGCTGCAGGTTATTGATCGTGATACCTAATGGCCCAAGATCTCTTGATAATGCCATGGTCATACCCTGTACGGCTGCTTTACTCGCTGCATAAACAGAACCTCCTTCAAACGGCATACGGGTAGCATTGGTACTGCCTATAGTAATGATGCGGCTTCCGCTTACCATGTGTTTTACAGCTGCCTGAATTGCCACAAATACTGCCTTTACATTGATATCAAAAGTCTTGTCATAATCTTCGAGCTTATAGGTGTCAAGTGGTCCAAAAGAGCCAACACCTGCATTGTTTACAAGTATATCTAATTTACCAAGCGTTGCTACAGTAGTTTCTACCGAAGCTGCTACAGCTTCTGCATTTCTGCTGTCGGCCTGAATTGCTACTGCTTTACGGCCTAAAGCCTCAATTTCTTTTACAAGGGCATCTGCCTGTTCTTTTCCTGATACATAGGTAAAAGCTACATCGGCACCGTCTTCGGCTAACCTTCTAACAATTCCTGCTCCTATTCCGCGGCTTCCGCCTGTTACTAATGCTGTTTTATTTACTAAAGTTGACATGATAATAAGTAATTAAATTATTAATGATTTTTATGTTTTTGAAGAGCGACCATTTCGTTGGTTTTTATGTTACAAAGTTGCAACCAACTGCCTCCTCAAAACATTGACCCAAAGCAGAAAAAACTCTTGATCTATGTCAACAAAAAAACTCCCGAATTTCTTCAGGAGTTACATACTATATTATAGGGTTATTTTTTAGCAGCGTGATTTCGGATTCTGCTCAGCGTTTCGGGCGATACACCTACATAGGATGCGATCATGTGCTGTGGTACACGGTTTATTATATTAGGGTACATCCTTAAAAACTCATTATATTTTTCTTCGGCAGTATAACTGTTGCTCATGTGTATACGGTTCTGAAATACAACAATACTTCGTTCCAGTAAATTACGGTGAAATGTACTGTACTTGGGTATCTCTTCGAGCAGGTCTTCAAAATCGCCTTTAGGGATCAGTATCACTTCGCTGTCTTCCAGTGCTTCAATGTTGAATTTGGCAGGTTCCTCATAGATGTAACTGTGCCTGTCACCTGCCCACCAGTTCTCGGGTGAGAACTGAAAAATATGTTCTATACCTTTATCGTCTACACGATACGTGCGCACCAGCCCCTTAGACACAAAAGCATTATAGTGCCACACATCGCCTTCCTGTAACAGGTATTGCCTCCTGCGCAGTTTCTTAAGGCGGCATACCTGCTCCACTCTGGCAATTTCATCGGGAGTCAGTTCTATTTTACTGGTCAGGTAGGTTATAAAGTTGTCAAACATATATATGATATATTTTAATGTAAATATATTAAATGTATGCAATATCACGACCTACTATATATCGTTGAAATACTATCAATTTACCGTATATCGTAACCTGATATAAATAATATCGCTGAAATACAGTATTTCCGGTATAGGCATAACTCTTGCAAACAATATAATTTGTTTTCTTGTCCCAGTTCAATGTACAGGCCTGTGATGAAGAGTAATTTTACACTATCAAATTAAAACATATATATCATGGAAAATACAATTTTAGGCATACACCACATAACAGCTATTGCAGGTGATGCAAAAAGGAACTTCAATTTTTACGCTAACATTTTAGGTTTACGCTTCATTAAAAAAACGGTAAACTTTGACGACCCGGGAACCTACCATTTTTACTTTGGTGACGAAGTTGGAAGCGCCGGAACAATCCTGACTTTCTTCCCATGGGGCGAAGGCATACCGCAAGGCAGGAGAGGTTCAGGTATGGCAACTGAAATTGGTTACTCAGTACCAAAAGGGAGCCTTGAATGGTGGATAGAGCGTTTTGAGAAATACAATGTGATCTACAACAAACCGGCTGTGAAATTTGGCGAAAGGTATTTGACCTTCCTTGACCCGGACGGATTGAAACTGGAACTTATAGAACAGGAGGCTGATGACCGCAAACCATGGGAAACCGATGAAGTTAAAGCAGCACATGCAACAAGAGGTTTCCATAATGTAACCATTACGCTGAACAATATTAAAGGTACAGCAGGTGTATTGACCGACATATTTGGTTACAAACTGGTATCTCAGGAGTCAAACCGTTATCGTTATGCTACCGATGCCGTAGATCAGGCTGCAATTGTAGACCTGGTTGAGCTTCCCTCTGAAAAGCTTGGGCATGTTGCTAATGGTTCAGTGCATCATGTGGCCTTCAGGGTTAAAAACGATGAGATACTGATGCATTTCCGTGAAAAAGTTGCCGCAGCAGGACTTAGCATAACTCCACAGATAGACAGGCAGTATTTCCACTCACTGTATTTCAGGGAACCGGGAGGAGTATTGTTTGAAATTGCAACTGACAATCCCGGCTTTACTGTAGACGAAGCGCTTGAAGACCTTGGTAAAGGGCTTAAACTGCCTCCGCAATATGAGTCTCGCAGGGAAGATATCGAAGCACATTTAGTACCTGTTAATTAATTTAATATCAAACAATATGGATTTTCAGCCATTAATATATATATACAAAGCATCGGGTAATCCCGATGCTTATACCCTACTGCTGCTTCACGGCACAGGGGGCAATGAAAACGACCTTTTACCGCTTGCTACAAATTTTGGCACTGCCTATAACCTACTTAGCGTACGCGGTAATGTAAGCGAAAACGGCATGCCCCGTTTCTTTAAACGTTTAGGCATGGGTGTGTTTGATGAAAAGGATCTTGATTTCCGAACTGATGAGCTTGTGGCTTTTATAAAAGCTGCTGCCGTTCAGGAAGGCTTTGATGGTACTAAGGTTATTGCCCTTGGGTACTCTAACGGAGCCAATATTGCAGGAGCAACGCTGGTAAAATATCCCGACTTTTTGGCCGGAGCGATATTGTATCGTCCTATGCAACCCTTTACTGATATCGAAGATGCGGCCAAAGCACAACAATGCAAACCGGTATTTTTCAGTTCAGGTAAGGCCGACCCTACCATCCCACAGTTTGCAACACCAAAATATGTGCAGCTGTTGAAAGACAGGGGATATAAGGTAGATTTTCACGACCTGCCAACAGGCCATAACCTGACCATGGACGATGTAAAGCTGTCTGCCGAATGGTTAACCTCAAATTTCTGATAATGGAATCGTTTGCAGTGACACGCATCTATGCCGATGCCAATGGCGACAGCCATTTTGAAGATATCAGCATCCCGTTGAATGACGGTGGCGAGATCGGTTTCCTGTCAGAAGCGCAAAAAGCAGGCAACATTATTTTCAGGAAAGTAATCGAACAATATGATTATGATTTTCATAATGCCCCAGCCCGACAGTACATACTGCTTATGGATGGTGTAATAGAGATTGAAACTTCCCTGGGCGATAAGCGAACCTTCAGTGCAGGAAAAGTGCTTTTGGTCGAAGACACCACGGGTAAAGGACATAAAACAAAGAATGTTACCGATGCAGTTAGATCATCGGTATTTGTAACATTATAATTTTTGGTTGGTAGTTTGGTTTTTTTAAGAAGGGCTGTGATGAGCAGCCCTTTCTCATTATTCCCTGATAACAATTCTTACACCGGGCATCCTTTGCAATCAGCTATAAAATTATTAACTTTAACAGATTCTTAAAAACGTATATCATGTCAAACATTGGCCAAATAATAGAAGAACGTCCCAGCGATATTGGCAACTTTCTTGTCGGGAGATTACTGCCTTTCCGTGAGAGGAGAACCGTGGGGCCTTTTGCATTTATAGACCACATGGGGCCAGTTACCCTAAGCGAGCGCGAGAATATGGATGTAGGCCCACATCCGCACATTGGCCTCTCGACCTTAACATACCTTTTTGAAGGCAGCATCATGCACCGCGACAGTCTGGGCATCGAAGTTGAGATAAAACCGGGGCAGGTTAACTGGATGACTGCAGGAAAAGGAATAGTGCATTCAGAACGCACGCCGGAATACCTTCGCCATTCGGATAAATCACTGCACGGCCTACAGATATGGGTAGCATTACCAAAACACCTTGAGCAAATGGAACCTTCCTTTGCCCATATCGAAGAAGACGGCATGCCGGTATGGAATATTGGCAATGTAAAAGCAAAGCTTATTGCCGGTGAGGCTTTTGGTAAAAAATCGGAAGTTCCCGTATACAGCCCGCTGTATTTTCTGGAACTGAAGAGCACCACTAAAGAAAAACTGCAGATAGGCAAAGACCTGTATGGCGAAAGCGGCCTTTATATATTGGAAGGAAGTATAGAGAGCGAAGGCAATACTTTTGAACCAAAACAGCTTTTGGTTGCCAAAGATGCTTCGCTTTGCGAATTTACAATGAACGAGAATACCACGGTTTACATTTTTGGGGGGGAAGCATTCCCTGAACCAAGGCACATCTACTGGAATTTTGTAGCAACCAGTACTGAACTTATTGAAGACGCTAAACAACGATGGACAGACCAGACCTTCCCTAAAATTCCGGGAGAAACAGGCTTTGTGCCACTACCTCCGCAAAATCCAAATTTTAATATCAAAAAATAACCAATATCACAATGGAAATAAAACGATTTGACGATGGCAAAAAAGGCCATTTCAGTGCCAAAGAAGGCGATGTAAAAGCAGGATTAATGACTTATGTATGGGCAGGAGAAAACACCTTCATCATAGAGCATACTGAAGGTAACCCTGAATTTAAAGGCATAGGCCGAAAACTTCTTGATGAGGCTGTAGCTTTTGCAAGAGAAAACAACAAAAAGATAATTCCGCTTTGTCCTTTTGCTAAAAAGATGTTCGACAAAACTCCCGAAATACACGACGTACTTTCTAAATAAAGCACTTAAATTTACTATAATTCAAAAAATCATCAGGCTGATTTGCTTACCTTTAAGCAAACCACAACCTGATGATTTTTTTAGTGCTAATAAATACCGCAATCTTTATCATGCTGTCTTTTGTACATGTCTATTGGGCATTGAATGGTAGCCTGGGTAAAAATGGTGTTGTCCCAACCCAAAATGATGGCAAAGTCCTCTTTGAACCCGGTATTATGGGTACTTTTATAGTCGCTGCAATACTTGGCATTTTTGCATTCATTACCGCAGGCGATTTGGGTATTTATGAAGCATATCTTTCAGCAGGCTTCATTAAATATGCAACACTTGCTATCGGTATACTATTTCTGCTGAGAGCCATGGGCGATTTTAAGTATGTCGGCTTTTTCAAAAGCATAAAAGGGACACTATTCGCCAAGAACGACAGCCGTTATTTTTCTCCGCTTTGCTTATATCTTGGATTGAGCAGTGTTGTAATAGCGTTAATTCAATAAAAAAGGGCAACCGAAACGATTGCCCTTCTTAAAGGAAAACAGATATAACCTTAAATGATCTTTCCTTTAATTTATTTCATTGATGCCATATCAATTACAAAACGATATTTTACATCGCTTCTGTTCATTCTTTCATACGCCTCATTGATATAATCCATATCGATGATTTCAACGTCAGACGTGATATTGTGTTCAGCACAGTAGTCAAGCATTTCCTGCGTCTCTTTGATACCTCCTATAAGGCTTCCCATGATGCTTCTTCGCTTCATGATCATAGAGAAAGCATTAAGCGGCTCACCTGCCGGTGGCACACCTACAATTACCATAGTACCGTTTTTGTTCAGCATGTTAAGGTAGGTATTATAATCATGCTTAGCCGATACCGTATTGATGATCACATCAAAGGTATTTGCCAGTGAAGCTACAGTAGCAGGATTGGTAGTCAGGGCAAAATGATGTGCTCCCAACGATTTAGCATCGGCCTCTTTAGATGGCGATGTGCTCAGCATGGTAACCTCAGCACCAAAAGATGCTGCAAATTTAACCGCCATGTGGCCCAATCCACCAAGGCCAAGTACAGCTACTTTATGCCCTTTACCTACTTTAAGGTAACGTAACGGAGAGTAAGTAGTGATACCTGCACAAAGCAATGGCGCTACTCCTTTAATATCCAGTTTTTCTGACACGTGTAGTACATAATCCTGATCTACTGTAATAGTTGTTGAGTAACCTCCATAAGTAGGGATGTTAGTCCCGCGCTCATAGCTGTTATAAGTACCTGTCATTCCTTCTTCGCAGAATTGCTCTTCACCCTCTTTACAGCTTGCACAAGTACGGCAAGAGTCAACAAAACAACCTACACCGGCCAGTTCGCCTTCAGAGAATTTAGTTACATTCTCTCCTTTTTTGATGATCCTTCCCACGATTTCATGCCCCGGAACCAGTGGGTATATTGCAGGACTCCAGTCACCTTTGGCAGTATGGATATCAGAGTGGCAAACACCACTGTATAATATCTCTATCTGTACCTGGTTAGGCCCTACTTCCTGACGTTCAAATTCAAAAGACTTAAGAGGCGTTTCCGCATCATAAGCTGCAAAAGCTTTTACCTGAATCATAGTTTGTTGTTTTTTGGTTATTATATTTTAGTTTTTGATCAAATGTTTCAATTTTTCGGCCAGTTCACGGCGATAAGTAATTCCTATCGGGATAGGATTGCGCTTTATCACCACGTGATCTTTCATCACTTCATCTACCTTGTCAAGTGCAATGATATACGATTTATGCGCCCTCATAAACTGCGATGATGGCAGCATCCTTTCAAGGTCGTTAGTGGTTATCGTAGCAAGGTAATTTCGCTTTTGGGTAATTATCTTTACATAGTTGCCATAACTCTGGGCATACAATATGCCATTCAGTTCAATTGGGATTGTATCGCTGTCTACTTTTACATTAATGCTTCCGGTTACTTCCTCTGCCTTTTCGGGCTCAGGTACATTTCCTTCGAGTTCAAAAAAACGATCGATGGCTTTTTCAAAACGTGGGTAATAGATAGGCTTTAGCAGATAATCTAGTACGCCATACTCATAGCTCTCGAGTGCAAACTCGCTATAGGCAGTGGTTAATATGGTACGGGGTGGTTTTACCAGTTTTTGGAGCATTTCAATACCCGATATTTCAGGCATGTCAATATCAAGAAACATAAGATCAACCGTATTACTCTCGAGATATTCCATAGCCTCTACCCCATTATATCCCTGAAAAACAAGTTCCAGTAACGGATTTTGGCTGATGTAGTTAGCCAGCACATAATGCGCGGCAGGCTCATCGTCTATTATTATACATTTTTTAACTGACTGGCTCATACCTCTTTAGCTGTAATTGTAAATTTACGGTATAAATATCGGTTTCCTGTATGTCCAGCGAATAATTACCACCATACAGCAGTCTTAATCGTTCTGAAGTGTTCTTGATACCAATCTTTGTAGACACCACTTCGGTCTTCTTCTCCGGTAGTGAGTTCCTTACTACCATTTCAAGTTTTCCATCGGTTACGGTAATATCCACATCCACAAAGCATTTTTCTATGGTGCAGGTGCCGTGCTTAAAGGCGTTCTCAATAAAACAGATAAGCAGCATTGGCGGTATCTTATAGGCATTGGCATCATCGATCTCACTATTGAAACTGATATTGCAGCGATAGCCTACACGCTCTTTCTCAAGTTCTATATAACTGCTGATGAAATTTATCTCATCTTCAAGCGCTACACATTGCCTTTCGTTGCTTTCCAGTTGGTAACGCATCAGTTGCGATACATGCATGATGAGCTCCGGTGTGCGTTGCGGATACTGAAGGCTGATACCATACAGCGTATTAAAGGTGTTGAACAAAAAGTGAGGATTAAGCTGCTCTCTCAATGAGTTAAGCTGTGCCTGATTGTACAATATCTTTTCCTGATCAAGCTTCTTGCGGTCTCGGTAAAACTGCAATATCATGTGTACCGATAGTATACAGATAAGCGTTGCCACCAGTGTCGCCGCCTGAAAAAGATAGCTCTTCTGCTCCGATGATTTATACAGGAAACAGTTCTTGTATATCCATAGTGTTGCTACCTCATACATGATTATTGAAAAGACAAAAACCAATAGTGCTGTAAGCAGAAAATACAACAAAACCTTGTGCTTTTTTAGTAAAAAAGGCAAAAGCAAAAAGCGGTTGAGCTGTGCGTGTCCATAAAGCATAAGGAAATACATGCAACCCGACCAGATGCCGCGCCATGACTTGATGAGTATCCAGTCGTTAAGGGTAAAAAGAATGAAAGAGAATGCCAGTATAAAAAACTCCTGCGACCATTTATTCTCAATTACATTCCTGAAAATTTTATTCATGCCATTACATTTCTTACTGCAAAGTAACTACATAAATGCATAACTGTAACAATTTGTATGACCAATTCAATTCATCATTAATTATCGGCTTCGCCCAAAACCCCAATGTACATTTGCCAATAATTTCCAAAAAACACCATTAATCACTTACTACAATGTATTCACCAAAATTAATGTTAATCCTGCTTCTTGCCTCTTTTAGCGGTTTTAGCCAGACAAGGCTTTCCCTGAAAGATGCAGTAGACAAAGGCATTGCCAACTACGGCCTCGTAAAGGCCAAAGAAAGCTATGCTAAAGCAGCGCAGGAAACTGTAAAACAGGCCAGACGTGATTACCTGCCTAACCTTAACCTTTCGGCTCAGCAGGATTACGGTACGGTAAACGGACAGAATGGCCCGCTTTATGGTCTTGGCGGACTTGCCGTTGCTTCATCTGGGCTTCCGTTGCCGGAACAAAACTGGAATGCAGCCTTCGGGGCGCTGTACCTGGTAAACATGAACTGGGATTTCTTCACATTCGGGAGAATGCAGCAGCGCATCAACATTGCCAAAGCCGATGCCAACAGGCAACAAAAGGACTTTGAGCAGGAACAATTCCAACAAAAAGTAAAAATTGCCGGAGCTTACCTTAACCTGTTAGCGAGCCAGCGATTGGAACGTTCGCAGATCAAGAATCTTGAACGCTCTGAGGTTGTGCATAAAAATGCCGCTATCAGGGTGAGAAACGGGCTCCTTGCAGGTGTAGATTCTACACTGGCTTCCGCCGAAGTATCAAGGGCTAAGATCGCCCTGAACCAAATTAAGGAACAGGTAAAGCTGCAAAACAACAGACTGGTAGAGCTTATGGGTATTGAACCTGCAGATTTTATCGCCGATACCACTTTTGTGGCATCAATTCCTAAAGCAACCATTACAGGTACAAATCAGGCAGACAGCCTAAACAATCCTGTACGCCAGTTCTATAAAAGCAGGATTGAACTCAGCGATTCACAATTAGGTCTATATAAAAGGGAATACTATCCAACGTTTAACATGTTTGGTGTATTACAGACAAGGGGCTCAGGTTTTAGCAGCACCTACGCTTCAGACCAGACTGCCTATACCCGTAATTATTTTGATGGCGTAGACCCTACCCGCCAAAACTATCTGTTAGGAGTAGGTATGACCTGGAACCTGACTTCCATTGCGCGTTCATCTAAAAAAGTGAGTGCACAGAAACTTATCTCTCAGGGACTACAGGATGAATACCAGGCCGTAGATCTTCAGCTTAAAGCACAGGAAGATGCCGCTAATGTCCGTATGGATTATGCTATGCAAAACTTTACTGAAGCACCAAAACAGGTTAAAGCAGCACAGCAGGCTTACCTGCAGCGCACTACCCTGTACAATAATGGCCTTACCAATCTGGTTGATGTAACGCAGGCACTTTATACGCTCAATCGTGCCGAGACCGACCGTGATATCATTTATACCAATGTATGGCAGGCATTGCTGATGAAATCAGCTGCTACAGGCGACTTCAACCTTTTTATCAACGAATTTTAATATCTATTAAATAATGAATTTAATACGTTTTGCACTCCGCAAGCCTATCTCCATACTGGTACTGGTAGCCGGACTGTTCTTTTTCGGCATCGGGGCAGTAAAGGACGTTAAGGTAGATATCCTGCCTAAAATGAACCTGCCTGTTATCTACCTTGCCCACCCTTTTGGCGGTTACACACCCGACCAGATGGAATCGTATTTTGCCAAGAACTACATCAACATCATGCTATTTGCCAATGGTGTGAAATCGATAGAAACAAAAAACATACAGGGCCTTACCCTGATGAAGGTTACCTACTACGAAGATACTAACATGGCACAGGCAGCAGCCGAGCTGAGTGCCCTGTCTAACAGGATTCAGGCAGCTTTCCCTCCGGGGTCACAGCCACCGTTCGTTATCCGTTTTGATGCTTCTTCCCTTCCGGTAGGACAATTGGTACTGAGCAGTAAAACACGTACCAATAATGAACTTCAGGATTTAGCTAACGTATATGTACGTGCGTCATTTACCTCGATACCGGGATTATTGTCGCCTCCTCCATTTGGCGGAAGCCCAAGGACCATAGAGATAAATGTTGACCCGGCACAGCTTCGCTCGCACAACCTTACCCCGGATCAGATTGTAGAAGCGATAAGGATTAACAACCAGACAGCCCCATCAGGTAACGTAAGGATAGGCGATAAAAACTACCTTACACCAACCAACAACACCATAAAAGAAATCAAGGATTTTGAGAAGATCCCTTTATTCAAAGGCGGCGTTCAGAATCTTTCCTTAGGTGATGTAGCCACAGTAAGAGACGGTGCCGATATTACCAACGGTTATGCTCTCATTAATGGGAAGCGTTCGGTATATGTGAGTATAGCCAAAGCCGGCGATGCCTCAACTTGGGAAGTTGTAAAAAACCTTAAGGAAAACCTTCCGAAAATACAGAGCACACTGCCTGAAGATGTAAAGATATCATACGAATTTGACCAGTCGGTTTATGTAATTAACTCGGTAAAAAGTCTTATCACCGAAGGTATCATCGGAGCGGTGTTAACCGGACTGATGGTTATCCTTTTCCTTGGTGACAAAAGAGCAGCGCTCATTGTTATCCTTACAATACCAATCTCTATTATATCAGGTGTATTGTTCCTTAAATTATTCGGACAGACAATCAACCTGATGTCACTGAGCGGACTGGCACTGGCTATTGGTATACTTGTAGATGAGAGTACCGTAACCATCGAAAATATTCACCAGCATCTCGACATGGGCAAACCCAAGGCCCTCGCGATATGGGATGCGTGTAAAGAGATCGCGTTGCCAAAACTATTGATATTATTGTGTATCATTGCGGTATTTGCACCTGCATTTACCATGAAAGGCATACCGGGAGCATTATTCTTACCGTTGGCACTAGCCATAGGATTCTCCATGGTGATATCCTTCCTGCTTTCGCAGACGTTCGTTCCTGTAATGGCCAACTGGCTGATGAAATCAGGCGGACATGGTAAAGCCCACGCAACACATGACAAACAGGCTTTTGCCGACAGGGAAGATTTTGATGATGATGGCAAACTGAGCCGTTTTGAGCGCTTCAGGCTTCGTTTTATGAAACTGATAGACCGACTGATGCCAAAACGTAAATTTGTGTCTCTGGCCTATCTCTTGGGTATTTCAGCAATAGCTGTACTGATGCTGAACGTTATTGGTCAGGATGTGTTCCCTAAGGTGAACTCAAGCCAGTTCCAGGTAAGAATGCGTCTTGCTGATGGTACACGTATTGAACGCACCGAAGAAAAAGCACAGGCCGTATTAAAAGAGATTGAAACAATGGTAGGAAAAGAGCATATAGGTATATCTTCGGTATATGTGGGTACTCACCCATCGTTGTTCTCTGTTTCTCCTATTTACCTGTTCATGGCAGGACCGCATGAAGCTGTATTCCAGATTGCCCTTAAAGATTATCATAATGGCGATATGGACAGTTTTAAAGATGAGCTTAGGGCAAGGATCAAAAAAAATGTTCCGGGAGCATCAATATCTTTTGAGCCTATAGAGCTTACCGATAAAGTACTGAGCCAGGGGTCGCCTACTCCTGTAGAGATCAGGATTGCCGGCAAGAACAAAAAGCTCAATGAAGAGTATGCGAACAAAATCATTGCGGGGCTGAAACAAAAAGACTATTTCAGGGATGTACAGATAGCACAGCCTATCCACTACCCTGCGCTGGATATAAACATTGACCGTACAAGAGCTGCACAGTTAGGCGTAGATATGAATGATGTTTCGCGTTCACTGATAGCCTCTACATCATCATCCCGTTATACCGAAAAGAATACGTGGATCGACGAGAAAGCTGGATTATCTTATAACGTACAGGTTCAGGTACCACTGAATAACATGATGACCAAAAACGACATTAATGAGATTCCGCTATTGAAGAACTCAGTAAGGCCAGTACTTGGCGATGTGGCTACAATTACACAGTCTGAAACCCACGGCGAAAACGACAACCTTGGAGCCATGCCATACATATCGGTAACGGCAAACATAGACCATACCGACCTTGGTACTGCCACAAAAGACGTAAACAATGTAATTACGGGCCTTGGCGAACTGCCACGAGGATTATTTATTGAGCCGATAGGACTTAGTAAAGTATTGGTAGAAACCATGAAAAGCCTGCAGTCAGGATTACTGATAGCTGTAGTGGTTATCTTCCTGATGCTTGCTGCCAACTTCCAGTCGTTCAGGGTATCGTTAGTGGTACTTACCACTGTACCTGCCGTAGTACTTGGCGCATTGCTGATGCTGTTGGCAACAGGCTCTACGCTTAACCTACAATCGTATATGGGAATCATCATGTCGGTTGGGGTATCCATTGCCAATGCCGTACTGCTTATTACCAATGCCGAACAATTACGAAGAAAGAATGGTAATGCACTGCAATCAGCAAGGGAAGCTGCATCGCTCCGTCTTCGCCCTATCATTATGACCTCGGTTGCGATGATCGCGGGTATGCTGCCAATGGCCATAGGCCACGGTGAAGCCGGAGAGCAGGTATCGCCGCTGGGAAGAGCTGTTATCGGAGGGTTATTGTTTTCCACCTTTGCCGTACTGATCATCCTTCCGTTAATTTTTGCATGGGCACAGGGCAATGCCACTACTCAGTCGGTTTCCCTTGATCCCGAAGATGAAGAAAGTAAATTTTATGTACCTACTATAGAACACCAATAAAATGAAAAAGACATTAATAATACCATCGGCTCTTCTTCTATCCGCATTGCTACTCAACAGTTGCGGCGAAGAAAAAAAGGAAGCTATCCCTTTTGATGCTGCTCCCGTAATAGAAACATTTGACCTTAAAAAAGAAAAATTATCATCAGAGATTCGCCTTCCGGCAGAACTGTCAGGTTTCCGCCAGGTAGACCTGTATGCTAAAGTAGCCAGCTATGTAAAGGAACTTAAAGTAGACATTGGCTCTCAGGTTACCGAAGGACAAGTTTTGATACAGCTTGAAGCACCTGAGATAAGCTCACAGCTTGCGGCCGCACAATCAAGGCTGCATTCGCTTGAAGCGGTTTATACAGGCAGCAATGCCAACTATAACCGTTTCCTTGAAACCAGTAAAGTTGAAGGCACCATCTCTAAAAATGATCTTGACCAGGCACTGGCACGCAAAAGCTCTGACTATGCGCAATTGCAGGCTGCAAGAGCAACAGTAAGAGAAATTCAGGTGAACCAAAGTTATCTTCAGATACGAGCGCCTTTTACCGGAATAGTAACAGCACGTAATGTGAATACTGGTGCCTATGTGGGCCCTGCAGGAAAAGGTTCAGACCTTCCGCTGCTTACCGTACAGGACCAAAAGAAACTAAGGCTTGCAGTATCAGTTCCTGAAATCTATACAGGCTACCTTAAAAAAGATGATGAGATCGGATTTAACGTACGCTCACTTCCAAATGATAATTTTAAGGCTAAGATTCAGCGTATGTCGGGTGCACTTGACCTGAGGCTGCGTTCAGAACGTGTAGAGATGGACGTAATAAACAGCGACAGTAAACTGCTTCCGGGCATGGTTGCCGAAGTATTGCTTCCGCTAAAAGCACAGGACAGCACTTTTGTAGTGCCAAAATCGGCAGTTATCGCTACAGCCGAAGGCATATTCGTAATTCGTGTAAAAGACAATAAGACACAGCGCGTACCCGTGAAAAAAGGACGTGAAACAGCCGAAAGCGTTGAAATATTCGGAGAGCTTACTCCTAACGAAAAACTGGTTAAGGCTGCAAGCGAAGAACTTAAAGACGGCACAGATATAAAAGGTTAACCGAGATTTTTCTCCTGGTTATTTTGTTTGGTAGAATCCCCGGAAGCATTGCTCTCCGGGGATTCGTTTTTAAACAGAAAAAGGATAATCTCTTCTGATTATCCTTTTTCCCTCAAATTAATAAACCTTATGCAGTTAGTAATAACTATATGAATTTATATCCAAACCCGAACGTCCATATCTGCTTATTCTTGCTATCATAGCCGTAGTAAGGAGTAATAAACATCCAGCGGTTGTATTCAATTATTGGCGATACTGCCAAACGCGGTACTGCTTTATCATCAGCTATGAACAGCGAAGGAAAAGCACCTACCCCTACTTTAAACTTTTTAGTAAACTTATATTTAAGGCTCGGGCCTCCAACGTTTATGCCCAATACATCGCTGCCGTATGATACAGCCAGTAATCCGTCAAAGCCGGCTTCGACATTTTTAATTGTTTTGGGCACATCTGTTGCAGCAGGAGTTTCCTGTGCATAGGCACCCGGCGTTAACAGGCACGACAGCAACGCTATTTTAAGTATATTCACGCCCATTATTGTTTTATGATTAACAATGACGGAGTATCGTTAAGCCATGGGCTACGTGATTCTACCAGTTTTTTCCAGCTGTCAACGCTAATGATCATAAGATCCTGTCCCTGCAGGAACTCTTTTTCAAGTGTACGCTGACTCAGTAGTTTAATATGATTAGGCACATTGTGCTCAATAATACGGATAGCCTCTTTTATCTGAGGATTATTCTTAACCGAGCCGTCGGCATCAAGAACTGTAACCTGAGATCCCACATTGCTGATAAGCTTTTGTGCATAATCAATAAGGAAACTATCGGCAGCATCAAATATGGAAACAAACACCCTGTCAGTACTTTTAAACTCCTTGTCAACTAAAATCCCCACAGATGCCTCGCTCTTGGAAATAATATGCTGGGTACGTTCATCAAAGGGTGAGTTCTCAAAAAGCTTTTCTTTACCTGTAATGGTATTAACAATACTCTCCGGATTAATTATCCTTGTAGTAAAGCCTAAAATCTTACCTAATAACGTACCTTCAAATATGCTCTGCCCTATTCCGATCAGTACAAGGTCAAATTCACCTTTATTCGCTACAGTTGCAATATCACTGTCAATGTCTGTAGATGCCTTGAACAGTGTTGTTACCTTTTGCCCAAGCTCTTCGGCTTCGGCTAGTACCGGCTTGAAACTTTCTTTTTCGTATTCCTCAAGGTTAAAGGTATGAATCTCACTACTTGGCAATATGTGCATTGCAGTAACCATAGCATTAGAGCGCATTTTTTTCACCAATGAGTTACCAAGCCTAAGCAATGATTTCCCGTTTTCAGGGCTATCAAATGACACTAATATCTTAAACCTGCTTTCCTGGCGTATCTCAGCCGGAATGTAGTTTTTCTTTCTGTTGTAAATATAACCTATCAAATCCAGCGCGGGACCCGTCATAAAGGTTGTTGCAAGTGCCATAATAACCATCATCGAGAATATCTCTGTAGAAAGCACCCCTAGATCGTAACCAATGTTAAGAACGATAAGCTCCATCAGTCCGCGTGTATTCATCAATGCACCAATCGTAAAACTGTCCCGCCAATTCTGCCCGACAAACCTTGCTGTAATTGCACTTCCTGCAAATTTACCTATTACGGCAACTGCAATTATAAGTCCGCATACTTTCCATAAATAGGGATCATCAAGTAATCCGATCTGTGTACGTAATCCTGTAAACACAAAGAATAGTGGTAAAAGCATTACCTGAGAAACGTCTTCAACTTTCTCAATAAAGATACTTCTGAAACGCATGTTATCAGGCATGATGGCACCAGCCATAAATGCTCCGAACAGCGCATGGATACCAATGACCTCTGTTGCATAAGAAGATATCAATAGTGTAAGGAAAAATATTGCTATAACTGGTTTTGCCAGTGTTTCTTTATTGCTGTAGAGATCTCCTATACGCTTAAGGAAAGGTTTTACTACCCAAAGCATCAGGAATACATAAGCAATAGAAAGACCTATAATGTATAATGAACTTACAAATGAGCCCGCTTTTACGATAGCGATAACGGCAGCCAGTATACACCATGCTGTGATATCATCGGCAGCGGCACAGGTAATAACGAGTGCCCCTATTCGGGTACGGTGAAGTCCGCGCTCCTGAACAATACGCGCCAGTACAGGAAAGGCGGTAATACTCATCGCTATACCCAGGAACAATCCGAAAGATGCGAATGCTACTCCGTTTGGTGCGAAATCCTGATAAATGAAATAAGCAAGCATGATCCCCATAGTAAAAGGGATTATTATACTTGCATGACTGATAACCACCGCATCTTTTGCTTTATTTTTAAGTACTGTAAGGTCAAGTTCCATACCTACCACATACATAAACAATATAAGGCCTATCTGACTTAAGAATTGCAGGTTACCCAGTGATTCTTTTGGAAATAATAACGCTGAATATTCAGGAAAGACGGTACCCACTAATGATGGCCCTAAAACAATACCCGCAATCATTTCGCCGATAACGGTTGGCTGCCCTATCTTACGGCATATCCACCCGAAAAGGCGGGCAACGAATATTATTGTGATGATTTGTACCAGTAATAGTGCTAAGGGATGCGTAAGGTTATGAAACAGGGAATCTACAAAATCTCCCCATTGTCCTTTACCCGAAGTTTTATCAACAATGTTTTGTCCGGCCTCAAGGGTTTTACCATTCTTGAGTGCCCAATAAATCAGTGCTGAAAAAAAAGCAATTACCCCTATATAAAAGGCACTTGTTTTAAAGTTTTTCATGTGTGTTTTTGGCTTGTAGTTAATTTGCGGCAAAACTACACAGAAATAAACTCCTAAACAGCACGGGAACAGTTAGCTTACAAAGGTTTTGTAGTAAAAGGGATAAATTATGTAATGAAAACGAGAGATTAGATTTTAGTATTGAGATATTAGATGAAAGATGTGAGATAATAGACAAGAGATGTTAGATGTTTAACCATTCTTCTCAATTCTCAATTCTCAATTCTCAATTCTCAATTCTCAATTCTCAATTCTCAATTCTCAATTCTCAATTCCCTTTCACCTTTTTCATAAAGTCATTACGGTAGATCTCGCTTAAAGGAAAGGTAAAGTTTTTACCATCAGGATAAATGATATCGGCAGTTATCTCATCATGGCTGTAAAACTGCACATGCCTTAGCGCTATGACAGCCTTTTTATTGATACGGCAAAATTCCGCATCCGGGAGCATCTCCAGCAGTTTCTCAAATGAACTATTTTTGACCGTGATCTTTGAGCTGTCATTAAGAAAAAGTATTTTATCGCGACTATCGATCGTAGAAGTAACAATGCAAAATATTTTTGCCGTATTTATAAGTGCTTTTCCTTTATCGGTATTCAGCTGAATCTGTTTGGATGTTTCTTCAGGTTTTGCTATACGTGCAGCAACTTTTTGCACTGCTTGCTTTAGGCGTTCCGGTTTAACCGGTTTAACCACATAATCTACTGCATTCCTGTCAAAAGCATCAACAGCAAAGTTCTTGTAAGCGGTTGTAAAAATAATTGCTTTGCCTTTTATAGCATCTGCCACCTGAAGCCCATTCATTCCCGGCATTTCAATATCGGTAATGAGCAGGTCAAAATCCAGCGATTGCCATTCGTCAAGCAATGCCTGAGGGCTGTTAAAGGCTTTTACAACTTCCAGTTCGTCCATCTGCTCGCACACCATTTTTAAAAATGTAAGTCCGGGCAGCTCATCATCAAGCAGTAAGCATTTGATTTTTGTGTTCAAGCAGGTTTATTTTTAGTTTGGCAATATAAATATCTTCTTCCACATAGCGCTCCAGCTTAAAACAGCCATTATAAATAATCTTAAGGCGCTGTTCCAGTGTTGCAGCACCTATGCCGCTATGTTCTTTTAAAAAAGTCGATTTGGGTGATATCTTATTCGATACCATCATAGAGAACTGATTATCTTTAAACTCAATAACAACCGTTATAAAAGCATCCGGGCTTTGCAGGTCGGCATGCTTAAAAGCATTTTCGATCAGGTCAATAGAAATAAGTGGAGCCAGTATCTTTTCTTCATAAAGGGCATCCATCTCGTCTATCTTCTTTTTAACGTTGATAGAAAACAACGGGCTTATCTTAATCTTATTAATTTCGATAAGGTTGAACGCAAACTCGATCTCTTCCCGCGGACTTACAAAACGGTTCTGGCTTTCATAAAGTATATAATCCAATACATTGGAAAGCTTATCCATCGCAAAATAGGTCTGGTAAGCATGTGATTGTATCGAGTTAAGGATGTTCTTGAATAAATGCGGATTCAGCCTTGCCTCAAGGGTTTGCAATTGCAGAGTATTGGTCTTATTCTCCAGTTCAACAAAGCGGGTCTCCAGTGTTTTCTTAACCTTTTCCGCTTTACGCAACCTTACAATAACCGATATCAATACTATAAATAGTATAGTAATTACAGCTGCAAGTATAATATTTAGTGGAGTCAGCATTTTGACATATTAGTTTTGAAAATTCAGATAATAAACTTAAGCTTATTGCTTAAGAGGTTTTCCTGCTTCTGTCCAGGCATCAGTACCGCCCTGCAGTTCTACAACATGCACAAAGCCATTAATTTTCAGCGATTCGACCGCTTCTGCACTGCGGCCTCCCACTTTACAGTAAACGTAGACCGTTTTCTTTTTATCAAGTTTATTGATTCGCTCGTTAAAATCCTGATCATATAAATGGATATTTGTTGCCCCGTCAAGGTGTCCTGCTTTATATTCTTTGGGCGTACGCACATCTATCAGCTGCCCTTTATCCTGAGTCATCTCTTTTTCAAATTGTGCAGGAGGCAATAATTCTGTCCCTTTTTTGTGCTGTGCTTCGCACGATACAAAAGCAAAAGTTAACAGCAGTAAGTACATGGCTCTTTTCATAAGATTAAATTTTAATGTAAAAATAAGCGTTTTATACGAACCAATACACGATTACATCCGCTGGCTTATTTCTTAATTGTAAACGTCTCTCTGATTACCGCAAGCTGCTTGTCTGTAAGTTTTGAAGTTTTCTTAAGCTTAGTAATAAATTCGGTTACTTCTTCAGGACTACCCGGACAACCTAAATTCTCTCCTTTTGAATTAAAAGAATCAGTCTGTACAGCGCCTTTGGCATCCAGTATTACCCAAAATGGCAACCCGGCCTGTTCGCCTTTATATTTTTTAAGCAATGCTTCACCTCCCGGATTTTCGAGATCTTTGTTTTTTGGTGACTCTTTTACATCAATATGAACCATAACATAGTTATCTGTAAAATATTTGCGGCATGCATCGCTTGTCATGTTATCATCCATTTTTTTACACCATTTACACCATGATGCATGAAACATTACAAACACCTTTTTATTTTCCTTAGTTGCCTGAACAGATGCTTTCTCAAGCAATACCGAAACATTTTCCTGAGCATTGGCAACTGCTATTGCAGCTACAAGAAACAAGCATATAAATATTGACTTTAATTTCATGGTTTGGTAAATTATAATTGGTAAATTTAGATACGCAATTTAAGGAAATTACTTATACGATATATCTGCTTAGGATATAATATCAAACTAAGAAAAATCTGAAGAATTGCGGAAAAACCGTAATTGGGTTTTACAGAAATATCATATTTTGCAGGGGAATTGAGAAACTCCATCAACCAAAGCGATCAATCATGAAAATGCATAGGGACATACTTGTTATAGAAGATGACGAAGACGACAGGGATATCTTAAAACAGATATTCCGCGACCTTGGCTATAAGAATAACATAATGTTCTTTTGTGACAGTACAGAGGCTCTGGAATATATAAGGAAACCCGAAGTCAATCCCTTCATAATAATCTCAGATATCAATATGCCTAAACTTGGCGGATTTGAGCTTAGAAATATTATTATTGAAGAAGAAGTCTTAGCCGACAAAGACATACCTTATATATTTATTTCCAATGCTCAGGATGAATATTCGATAAAGCAGGCCAACAGGCTTGCTATCCAGGGTTATATTCAAAAAGGCAATGACTATAACAAATACAAAGAAAAGATTAAAAATCTTATCGACTACTGGAAAGAAAATATCCAAAATTTTTCTTCAAAAAAATAGGACTTCAACACAATATCGTATAGAATAAAATTCTTTTATATTATACTGCATGCTTATTCATAAAGATTTCTTCTGCAATGATTATTACATAATAAAAGTCTTAAACATAAAATATTGATTTCTATAAACAGCCAACTTTACTACGAAAAGAAGTAAAAAAATACTTACCAGAACTAATCCAATAAAATATATATTTGCACAAAACAAAGAAGCATGAATGTAAGTAACAAAATTCTGTATTTCATTTTAACAATTTTACTACTAGCAGACCTATCCTTTTCATGCTATCAGTACTCAAAATCAACAATAGATGGTGATTTTTCTGTAATTGTTTTAGGAAACGCCCCTTATGATAAAGTTTTAAAGGACCCTTTAGGCTTTTCAGTCCTTCAGGGAGAAAGCTATGCCGCTACTAACCGATTCACAGCACATGCAGTGATGTCCGGATATTTTAAATCTGTCCCGCTTCTTTTGCAAACAGTAGTATCGCCAACAGAAAGTGTATACATGAGTATTATTATTGCTAAACTGGCTATACATATCTTGTTATTACTTTTAATCAGTTACTATGCAACTGCGTGGAATGGCTTTAAATGGAAAAACATCCTTATAGCTTCGATACTTATAAGTCCTCTATTCCAGACCGAAGAAGGATTCATTACTTATTTAGCCTTAATTGATCCGGCTATAACATACACCATGTATTATGCTCTTCCTATGGTGGCCCTTCTAATTTTCTATTTGCCTTTTTACAAACATTTTATAACAGGCAAAAGTATATCTTCATCTAAACTATTTGTAATCGGGTGGATTCTGTTTTCTCTTCTCCTTTCATTCTTTGGCCCACTTACAGCTCCTGTAATTATATTAAGCAATCTGAATATATCTCTTTATCTCTTCTTCAAAAACTTTGACAGTTCCGATAAATCTAACATTCTGATAAAATGCTGGGAATCAGTAAAAAAAATAAACCCAACTATTCGCGTCTTAGTAATTACCTCGGGATTGTTTAGTTTATACTCACTGTATATTGGAACAAAAAATACAGAAAATGGTGCCCCTATGCCTCTTTCAGAACGTTATTCATTATTATTAGAAGGGATAAAAGACGCATTTTTTAATATCGAATCAGGCATTGCATATATACTTCTTGCGGCAATTACATGTATTACAATTGTATATTTTGCATATAGAAAAGAATACCCAAAGTACTTTAATCTTCTTGTTTTTCTTTGTGTATTCAGTATCCTTTACATTTTACTTTTACCAATGGGCGGATATCGTTTTTACAGACCTCTAATTATAAGACGGGATACCCTGACGCCGGTAATATGTATTATTTTATTTTGCTGGGCCAGTTCGTCACTTATACTATTAACTCGTCTTCCTAAACAAAAAAAAGCACTTCCAATAGCGCTGGCTTTAGTTTTTACTGTTTTTTACACAAAAAAGGATACCAGCCTGTATGAAAATCCAAATGTTGCGTGTGAAAAAGAAGCAATGAAAACAATTGCTGCATCTAAAGAGGACTGCATATTGCTGGAAAGAAATTGCGCTCTGGCACGATGGTCTTTTAACACTACATGTGAGGAAAGCGAAAACCCTGCCGCCTTATTAGAGTACTACAACATTACGCCACGAAAAATATATTTCCATTATCCCGAAGAGACTAATAAGCAATAGAATTGGTTATTTAAACATCTATCTTTTCTTCTATAATGTAACGTGGTCGCTGCTTAACTTCTGAATAGATTTTACCTACATATTCTCCTACTATTCCAAAGCAAAACAGCTGTACCCCACCCAAAAAATACATTGGGAGCACAGTAGAAACCCAACCGGGTACATTAGTACCGCTAAAAAAAGAAGTCAGGGCATACGCACTCATTAAAAGGCAAACTAAAAATATGACAAAGCCAATGACTGTTACTAACTTTAAAGGAAAAGTACTAAAAGAAGTAATGCCATTCCAGGCAAAAGAAAGCATTTTTTTAAATGGGTATTTAGATTCTCCGGCAAATCTTTCAAGCCTGTTATAATACACAACATCACTTTTAAAACCTATTGATGGAATAATACCCCTAATGAAAAGATTTACTTCATTGTAACCTGAAAGCGCGGCAATTACCCTATGGCTGCACAACCTGTAATCAGCATGGTTGTGAAGCACATTTACTTTCATTTTTTTCATTAAGTAATAAAACAGGAGCGCAGTGTTCTTCTTAAAAAAAGTATCCGTTTCACGCTTATTCCTCACACCATAAACTGTATCAACACCTGATTTAAATTTCTCTATCATATCAGCAATAACGCTTATATCATCCTGTAAATCGGCATCTATCGAAATCAACGCATCAGCCTCACTATTAAAGGTTAACAACCCCGCCAGTAAAGCATTTTGATGTCCAACGTTTCCAGCCAATTTTAATCCTTTAATATATACTTTTTGTTTGGTTAGGTCTTTAATAATAGACCATGTGGCATCACGGCTCCCATCATCCACAAATGCAATGAAGCTTTTTTCGGAGATCTTATCATTAGCAATAAGCTGTTCCATAAGAATATGCAATTCTTCAGATGTTTTCCTAAGTACTGCTTCCTCATTATAACAGGGTGATACTATACCGATTACCGGCTTACTGTTGATTTTCATTCTGATTGGTTGGTTAAATAAAGTGCAATAATAGTCATATTAATTGAAATTTGAAACGACAAACCTTACACATCTGGATATAAAAAAATCCCATGCTTTTCAGCACGGGACTTCCATATCTAGAATATGTGTTAGTTTCTAACTACTAGCTTAATGCAGCTTTAACCTGGTCTGCAGCTTCCTGGAACAATGTAGCAGAAAGGATTGGCATACCTGAGTTATCGATAAGTTCTTTAGCGATATCTGCATTAGTACCCTGTAAACGAACGATGATAGGCACTTTGATAGAGTCTCCCATGTTCTTGTAAGCATCAACTACACCCTGAGCAACACGGTCGCAACGAACGATACCACCAAAGATGTTGATAAGAATAGCTTTTACGTTAGGGTCTTTAAGGATGATACGGAAAGCCGTCTCAACACGTTTAGCATCAGCAGTACCACCTACGTCAAGGAAGTTAGCCGGTTCAAAACCTGCATATTTGATAAGGTCCATAGTTGCCATAGCAAGACCTGCACCATTTACCATACATCCTACTGTACCGTCAAGGTCAACGTAGTTAAGACCTACTTCTTTAGCCTCAACTTCGATTGGGTTCTCCTCGCGGATGTCGCGCATGTCAGCATATTTCTTTTGTCTGTAAAGTGCATTGTCATCAAGAACAACTTTAGCATCTACAGCCATGATTTTATCATCAGATGTTTTTAACACCGGGTTAATCTCAAACATAGATGCATCGCTGTCAATGTAAGCATTGTAAAGAGAAGCAACAAAAGCAGTCATTTCTTTGAAAGCATTTCCGCTAAGGCCAAGGTTAAAAGCAATCCTTCTTGCCTGGAAGCCCTGTAGGCCAACAGCAGGATCGATTTCTTCAGTGAAGATAAGATGTGGCGTGTGCTCAGCAACTTCTTCAATATCCATACCACCTTCGGTAGAATACATGATCATGTTACGGCCACGGCCCCTGTTCAATAGAACAGACATATAGAATTCAGAAGTTTCACTTTCTCCAGGGTAGTATACATCCTCAGCGATAAGTACTTTGTGTACTCTTTTACCTGTAGGAGGAGTTTGAGGAGTAATAAGGTCCATACCTATTATTTGTCCTGCTATCTCTTCTACCTGCTGAAGGTTTTTAGCAAGCTTAACGCCTCCGCCTTTTCCACGGCCACCTGCGTGAATCTGTGCTTTTATAACATGCCATGAAGTTCCTGTTTCTGCAGTTAGCTGTTTTGCAGCTGCTACCGCTTCGGCAGGACTGTTAGCAACGATACCGCGCTGAACGCGTACACCATGGCTGGCCAGTATTTCTTTTCCCTGATATTCGTGTAAATTCATAAGTATTGCATTTATCTTATTAAAAGTGGAACAAAAATAGCAAAATACATCCAACGACCATAAGTATTTTTAATTTTTTATCCACCGTAACAACTTCATAACTTATGACAATGCTTTTTAGCTTTTTGGGCATAAATATCACTTATGGATATAAAACACAATTAATCACCATTCATTATGAATTTTACATTATATCATAAATTTTGATTAACTTAACGCAACCTATTGGCAATTTTACTCTCTATAATAAAAGAACATTACTCACAAACAATTAATGCTATGAAAAAAATAATACTCCTTTTATTATTACCCATCCTTCTGCTGGCCGGCTGTGGAAATGATGATGAAGAAGGCCCTGAAGGCCTGAACGGTAAATGGAATCTTATCAGGATTACTGAACCGATGACTGCACAAAGTGATGACTATGTAAAAGGCGATATTACGCTAACATTTAATGAGTCGCAAACCAAAGTAGTCGTTAAAGATAACAGGACAATACTTCCGCAGCATGTGGGATTTGAAACACCCGCCACAGGTACTTATGACTATACTATCGGTGTATGGGATCCGGTATGCGATAGTGCAATGACATTTGGCAAAAAACAATATGGCTGTATGGAAATCAATGGTAATGAAATGACTTTTAGCACAGCAGCTGTAGATGGTGTGATCTTTAAATTAACCCGATAAAATTAATTATCATGAAGACAATTTTATGCTTAGTAACAACCGTGGCCCTTACTCTTATATATTTAGGGAAACGAAGAAAGTCTAAAATATAGGCTTTATAAAACACAACTACTATTGCATCATACTATTAACTATTTGTTTACTGCTTTCCTGTATTTCCGGGCATGATCTAAAGAGCAAATCATTACTGCCGCTTCAGGCAAGCCCGGAATTTTTTAAACTACCTATCAACTCAATCTAATAAAAAATGTTATGAAAAAAATATTGTTACCCCTACTGTCACTCCTATTGCTGAGCCTTAGCGGCTGCAATAACGACGATGACAAGAAACCGACCGACCCGCTTCTTCATCAATGGACACTTATAAGTGCCGAAGGAGGTTTTGCCGGAAGCAATTATGATTTTGAAGAAGGCCTTATTTTATGGAGATTTAAGGCTAATGGAACTGTCCAGGTCATTAATGGCAATACCGATGAAAATAAACCCGACGGTTTTGACAGCGGAACCTATGACTATGAAATAAATGACAACACCTCACAAATTCAGGATTGTCCCAAGTCTATGGATATTGACACATTTACTTTTTATTGCTATTCTATCCAACAAGGACAGCTCATACTTGATGATTCTCCTGTTGACGGAATCAAATATACCTTTGTAAGAGCTGATCTGATCCCATAACATTGGAAGGGACACATAATAATTTGTGATTTGAAAACGATATAGAATTCCATATTGTTATATTTGTAACTTTTTGTTATATTTTGTTAATGTTCTGTCAATTACTTTTTTAAGTAGTATATCGTGTCTATTTTTGTAGTCTTAAAAGTGATGCACGATGATGGATACAAAACAACTACTGCAAATGGCAGAAGAATTCGGCAGCCCGCTATATGTATATGATGCGGCAAAAATTCAATCGCAATACCAAAGGCTTGAGAAAGCTTTCTCTAAGGTTAATAACCTGCGAATAAACTATGCTGTAAAAGCATTATCAAACATATCAATACTTAAGCTACTGAAACAGATGGGCTCAGGCCTTGATACGGTTTCTATCCAGGAAGTGCAGCTTGGCCTTCTTGCAGGCTATACGCCTGAAAAAATCATCTATACGCCAAACGGTGTCTCTATGGAAGAAATCGAAGAAGTAGCAGCACTTGGTGTCCAGATAAACATCGACAACCTGTCTATACTGGAGCAGTTTGGAGCAAAACACCCTCAAACTCCGGTCTGTATACGCATAAACCCTCACGTTATGGCGGGAGGAAACAGCAATATATCAGTAGGCCATATCGACAGTAAATTTGGTATCTCTATCCACCAGATGCCACACCTGCTGCGCATTGTGCAAAATACAGGTATGCACATTAATGGTATCCACATGCATACGGGATCAGATATTCTTGATATCGAAGTATTCCTTTATGCTGCTGAGATATTATTTGAGACTGCGGCACAGTTCAAAGACCTTGAATTCCTTGACTTCGGCAGCGGATTTAAAGTACCTTATAAAAAAGACGATATCGAGACCGATGTTGAAGAGCTTGGCAAAAAACTGACCAAACGTTTCAACTCATTCTGTGCAGCATACGGACGTGACCTTACCCTTACGTTCGAACCTGGTAAATTCCTTGTGAGCGAAGCGGGTGTATTCCTTGCTAAAGTAAATGTGGTTAAGCAAACAACCTCAACAGTATTTGCGGGTATCGACAGTGGCTTTAACCACCTTATACGCCCGATGTTCTACGGATCACACCATAATATCGATAACATTTCTAACCCAAAAGGTAAAGACCGTTTCTATTCGGTAGTTGGCTACATCTGTGAGACAGATACTTTTGGCAGCAACCGCAAGATAGCAGAGATTAAAGAAGGAGATATACTTTGTTTCCGGAATGCTGGAGCCTACTGCTTCTCGATGAGCAGTAACTACAATTCACGTGTACGCCCCGCAGAAGTACTTTGGTATGAAGGACAGGGACATATCATTAGAGAGCGCGAAACGTTTGAAGACATCATCCGCAACCAGGTCATACTGAATTTTGAAGATAACGCTACTGTACAGCAGCAGGAAACCGTAACCGCATAGGTTATGAAATAATTGTTTTTAGTTAGAAAACCGCGCTGCAAAGTGCGGTTTTTTTTATTTACCTATTTAGTTAAAATCAGGTATTTTTACTTTATGAAAGGAATTCTTATTAAATTATCTTTGATATTTAAATATAAAAACGATGTATCATTATTCTCCAAAATTTTTACGCGAAGGAATAAATTCAACCGCATTCTATAGTATTGCCAATTCAAAAAAGCTTATAATTTTTGTACATGGATTTTCAGGCGTATCGCTAAATACATGGAATAACTTTTCTGAAATGATAGTTTATAATAAAAAATTTGAAAAAAGTGATATTCTTTTTTATGGATATGATAGTTTTAAAGGTCAAGTAACTGACCAATCATCAGATTTGTATCACTTTTTAGATAAGCACATTCCTGATTCTTACAACACAATACGAAAAAGTATATCATCGTATAAAAAGGTTATAATTATAGCACATTCACTTGGTGCTATAGTGTCCCGATATGCTTTATTAAAAGCAATTGATGAAAATGTTGATTGGAAAAACAAATGTAAATTAATGCTATTTGCCCCCGCTCATAATGGTTCAAGAATTCCTAATCTTTTAATGCTCAGCCTACCTTCTTTCACAAAAATTTTAGGAGGACTTGGATTATACCAATATCCCGTAATAGATGACTTAACACCTGGATCAGCATGTTTAAAGAAGCTTGAACAGTTAGTAGTAAAATTACAAAAAAAATACAAAAAAGTATTAACCGCACATGTCATTGAAGCACATGGTGATAAGGTTGTCCATAATGGCCCTTTTTGTTATGATAAATATTCTACGATAAGCCCAATCAAAAATAAATCTCACACAACAGTATGCAAACCTATTAAATATTCATACGAAGAACCAATAGATGAACTAATCAATTTACTATAATGGAAAATATAAATTATATACGCCAAGAAATACTTCGAGAAAATTTTAGGTTATCAAAAAATGTAGATAGAGGATATAAAACATTAAGCAGATTAATTGAAAAGAATGATCAAAGACTAGACTACCTTCTAAGAAATCATAGAGATACCCCAATCAAAACAGATCGCGAGGTCGTTTTTAGAGATGATATTGATTTCCTTTTAGCTTATTATTCAATATTAACTATTGGAATAATTTCTGGATATCTACCAACAAAATTAGATTCAGAAACTGTAGATGAGGCATATCTTATACTTTCTAATCCTTTTGTAGAAAAATATTATAAAGATCATTATAAATTAATTTTACCTCAGTTATTGTTAAAACATTTAAAAACTGAAATAGATTTATACAATAACGAAAGTGGAAGTGACAAAACCTTTGAGCATTTTATAATTTTGATAAATTCAAGAATGAATGATGAAGATATAGATTTGTTTCTTTGGCTATTAGATGATGGTTATACATATAATGCAACAACCAAAAACTTTCTAACTTTGAAAGAATTAATATGGTCGATTAAAAACAAAGAAAATTTTAAAGAAATATACGACACTCCATTAGAAAGCAATTATTTACTTAAAAGTGCAATTAGAGGTTTCGCAAAATTCATATCTTATCTTGATGAATATAGTAATTTACTTAAAGAAAACGAAAATAATCCTACATTACAATCCGCTTTTTGGCATATGGAATCTTATTGGTTTAATCATCTTGACACATACCTTAAAAATAATTTAGAACAATGTATTGAGAATTTATATGAAATTATTACTGCAGGCTATTATAAAAAATTTGAATCCACAGAAGTTAATAACGATATACTCGAACAGTGGAAAGAAGAATCAAAAATTGAAGTTAATAAAGCTTTGAACAATATAAATTATCTATTTAATAATAAATTAAGTGAAAAAATTTCGAAATTAATTTAAATTATTTTACACTCAAAATCATATTATCCTAAATCAAATCATCTAATCCATAACAGTTAAATAATATACTTCCAATCCCCAATATTCATTAGTTTATTAACTTTGGCTTTCTAATTAATTTACAATGAACAGAAGAAAGTTTTTCAGGAATGGTTCGCTTTTTACCCTTGGGGCTGCAATTATCAGTCCGTTAGAGAGTACTGCGAATATTCTTGACCTTCAAACCATAAATAAGAATAAAAAAGCCAAAAATATCATCTTTATGGTGAGCGACGGTATGAGCACCGGTACACTTAACATGGCCGACCTGTACCTGAACCGCAAAACCGGAAAAGGATCTAACTGGCTTCAGCTATACAAAGACCAGCGCGTAAACCGTGCCCTTATGGATACGGCTTCGGCAAGCTCTATAGTAACCGACTCTTCAGCGGGAAGCTCTTCGTGGGGCGGTGGTGTAAGGGTAAATAACGGTTCGTTAAACGTTGGCCCTAATGGAGAAATGCATATGCCTATCTGGCAAAAATTTAAAAAAGCCGGAAAGATGGCAGGCTGTGTGACTACCGTGCCTATTACCCACGCTACGCCTGCGGGTTTCTGCGTAAACAGCAAGAGCCGTAACGCACAGGAAGATATCGCCGAGCAATACCTTGAGCTTGGCTTCGATATCATGATGGGCGGCGGAAACACTTACTTCAGTCCTGAAATCCGTAAGGACAAGAAAGATGTTTACGCTGCTTATAAAGCCAAAGGCTGGCAGGTGGCACGTACACGCCAGGAAATGATGGCTGCCGACAACAGCAGGCCTATTTTGGGTGTTTTTGGCGACGATGGACTTCCGTACAACATAGACAGAACAAATGATAAAGCTTTAACCGATACCACTCCTACCCTTGCTGAAATGGCACAAAAAGCTATAGACCGCATGAAAGGGAATAAGAACGGATTCGTACTCCAGATTGAAGGTGGAAAAGTAGACTGGGGCGCACATGCTAATGACATCGGGGCTTTACTATACGACCAGGTAGCTTTTGACGAAGCTATTAAAGTAGCGATAGATTTTGCTGCCAAAGATGGCGAGACCCTTGTTATCATCACTACCGACCATGGTAATGCCAATCCAGGTGTGATCTATGGCAAAAGTGCCAATGATAACTTTGACAGCATCCAGAAATATACCCATACCAACGAATGGATACTGAACACTATTAAGCCTAACAACACAGTGGCTCAGGTTCGCGAAATTATTGAGGGTGCCAATAAAACCACAATCTCTGAAGAAGATGCGAAAACCATCCTTACTTATTATGACGGACTTCATAAAGAAGAAGGCGGACTGTACAATTATAATAACTTACCATTTAAGGCTTTTGCCCAAATGCAGCAAAAAACGAACTCCGTTGGCTGGATTAGCATGGATCACTCTGCCGATTATGTAGAGCTGGCAATGTTTGGCCCCGGCAGCGATCTGCTGAAGCCATTCGTAAAGAACACCGACCTGCATTACCTGATGCTTCAGGCAGCAGAGGTTGAGAATAAATTTTAAACTTTTTATAGTATAGTTAAGGCGCTCAATGAGCGCCTTTTTTTATCTTGCAGGATATTTCCTTATCCTATGACCCGATATCTTAAAGAAGCCATATCTTTTTCATTGCTGCCTTTAGCGGTGGCGATTCTGTTTTATATTTTCAACAGCCAAAAATATATTCTTAGCTCACATGATATGTACTATAGTGTCAAGAGCATTTATGCGGCCGTTTGTGTTTTAATAGCTTCAGGATATTTGTGTTATACGATACGCTGCTTCTTTTTAAAATTCAGGGACAAGTCAAGCAATATAATTTTATTGGTTTACAGCATCTTATTTATCCTTTTATGGGTGGTCCTGATCACCCTTAATGAAAGGTTAAGTATTGATGGTGGCTGGACGATAAATCCTCCTTTAAGTGCAGCTCCCAAAAAAATTGAAACGGTTTACTTTATTATGAAACCGGTATATATGTTTATTTTACTGGCACTCTTTATCATCAGTCTGGCATTTTGTGCATTCAAAACGGGGAAAAAATTCAACCGTATCAACAATGAGATTTAGTAATATCGACTGCTGCGATGTTTGAAAGTGATTTGTTGACTACAGTTATAAGTAATTAATATCTATAGAAATGCAAAGAGTAAACCGTAATAATTCTGAACTAAAACTATGGTATCTGGACTCCGGTGGAGTACCGGTATATCAATACCGCGGAGAGCCATTTACAGGGATAATTGAAGAATATTATGATAATAATGTTCTTCAATCAGAAGAAGAGTATCAAAATGGATATAGAGAAGGATGGATACGTTCATACTATTATAATGGAAATATAGATACAGAATATCAGGATCATAACAATATTACTGTTCCAGGTACTTATAAAGAATTTGATGAAAATGGGAATTTAGTTCACAGCATGTAGTAAAGTATGATTTTAGCAATTGATGTCCATTACAGAGAAACGTATGCAAAAGCTGTAGGTGTTCTTTTTGAGTGGAAAGACAGCAAGCCTAAACAGGTAATCATTGAGTATATCAATAACATTGAAGAATATATACCCGGAGAATTTTATAAAAGGGAACTGCCATGCCTGCTAAAGATAATAGAACAGGTAGATTTAGATTCGCTTGAAGCCATAATTATAGACGGTTACATTTATGTTGACAATGATCTTTCTTTGGGGTTAGGCGGACACCTATACCACAAACTGAATGAGCAAGTACCCGTTATTGGCGTTGCCAAGACTTCATTCTTTACCAACAGGCAAACTGTAACAGAACTCATCAGAGGAGAGAGTAAAAACCCATTACACATTTCATCTGTTGGTTATCCGCTGGAAGAAGCTGTACAAAGAGTATTTGAGATGGAAGGAGAATACAGGAATCCCACCATACTTAAGGAATTGGATAAGATTACAAAAGATGATACTTTAGATAAATAAAAGCGTTTGTCATTCTGACAAAGGAACAATCTAAGGGTAATAATATTTAGATTCTTCACTTCATTGCATTACGTTCAGAATGACAAACACTACATCATAATTTTATAAATTCACAGCTTCCCGCTTTGCTTTCTCAAAATCAGCAATGATATCTTTAAGAATATCACCTGCCGGTTTTATTTCGTGAATAAGTCCCGCAATCTGGCCTATCTCAAGCTCTCCTTCTTCAAGGTCACCTTCAAACATACCTTTTTTGGCACGCGCACGTCCTAATAATGTTTTCAGGTCATCTACACTTGGTGCTTTGGCATATAACGCCATCACATCGTGAAAGAATTTATTCTTGATAAGTCGTACCGGTGCAAGTTCTTTTAGTGTAACATGGGTATCGCCATCCTGAGCATCAACGATTGCCTGTTTAAAATTAGCATGCGAAGACGATTCTACTGAAGCTGCAAAACGGCTCCCAATCTGAACGCCATCAGCACCAAGAATCATAGCGGCAAGCATACCACGGCCTGTAGCAATTCCTCCTGCAGCAATTAATGGTACGGTCAGTTGTTCCTTAACCATTGGGATAAGTGCAAGTGTAGTAGTCTCTTCACGCCCGTTATGGCCTCCTGCTTCAAAGCCTTCGGCAACAACAGCATCAACGCCAGCTTCCTGCGATTTAAGGGCAAATTTCACACTGCTTACCACGTGTACCACCGTGATTCCTTTTTCTTTAAGCCATGATGTCCATGTCTTAGGATTTCCTGCCGAAGTAAATACGATCTTTACGCCTTCTTCAGCAATGATATTCATTATCTCTTCAATATTCGGGTACAGCATCGGAACGTTTACTGCAAACGGTTTATCAGTTGCTTTTTTGCATTTCTGGATATGCTCACGCAATACCTCCGGATACATAGAGCCTGCTCCTATTATTCCAAGTCCGCCTGCGTTGCTCACGGCACTTGCAAGTTTATAACCGCTCGCCCATATCATCCCTGCCTGTATTACAGGATACTGAATATTAAAAAGTTGAGTAATTCTGTTCATTAAATTTATTTCGTTTGTGTTTGTCTATTGCTTGATTATCCATCCTTTTTGAGATGTTCCTTCCATACTGTAGCTGTAAATACCTGTAGCCAGTTGTGATATATCAAATGAAGGATTGGCTAAAGTAATATTTTGTTGTGAAACCCTTTGCCCAAGCTCATTAAAAATATTTACAGTTGAGCTTTGAAGGTTTTTCGGGAAGATTAGATGTATCACGCCATCGGTCGGGTTAGGATATAGTATAAAATTACCATCGCTAAGTCCCATGCCTTTTTGCAGGGCCAGGTTAAAATCCGGAATCCCATAACCATATTGATGTGTAGGTGCTGTATAACGGTCAGAAGATTCTTTTATCAGCTGGCGCAGCTCCGAATTGGTCATATCGGGCAAAGCCTGCCACAAGCAGGCTACAAGTCCGGCTGTAACCGGACTTGAAAACGAAGTACCGCTTGCCGATCCAATCTCTCCTACTACGGTAGCAACGGTATCCTGATACCCCCTTGCCATGACATCAGGTTTCACACGATTATCATAAGACGGCCCTATAGAACTAAAGCCAACATAATTTTCATTGGCATCAACAGCACCAACCGTAAGTATGTCAAATGCATCGGCGGGGGCTCCCATATTTGGGTTTGGGGTATTGCCTGAGTTTCCGGCAGAAACCACGCAAAAAATACCTCTTGAAACCGCGACATTGGCGCCACGGGTTATAAAAGCGGTTAGCCCATCCATATTTTCATAGGAATAGCTATAGCGGCCATCATCATAAGTAAAATAGCCCAATGATGTATTGATCACGTCTACACCAAGGCTGTCGGCGGCTTCGGCGGCTTCCACCCAATAGGACTCCTCAACAGGGTTTTCGTTTGTTGAATCTTCGGTCCTGAAAAGGTAGTAAAAAGCATCCGGAGCCGTACCCGTAAGCTGACCATCAACATAACCGGCCATCGTAGAGAGTACAAGCGTACCGTGGGCTCCCCCTGCGTAGAAATTATCTGAGCGGGCAACATAATCATAGCCACCTTTTATAAGTCCGTTATCACGCATTCGCTGAAAAGGCTGTGTGGTATCTACACCTGGGAAACCGGCATCGAGTATTGCAATGGTCATTCCTGTACCTGTGTAATTGGACTGGTGCAGCAAGTGCCCGTTTAGCATTTGTATCTGATTGGCAGAAGTGCCATAATTGAAATCGATTTGCGTCTCAAGTGTTTTATTTACAGCGACAGTTTGTTGCTCCATATTTACTCTCGATGAGCTATTAAGCGACTTGTCGGCATAATCTATACGCGCAACAAATTCAAAGTTCTTCAGCAGTTCCAAATCTTCAGCTAAACCACGCACATGAAGAGCATTGAGCCATTTAGACTTTGCCATTACAGTAACTCCGCCTGATGCCCTAATAGCATCTACATATTCAGCATAGAGCGGCACATCTTTGTCATCAAGTGGAATGTTTTGCCTGGTGCGCCTGTCCAGTGCTTTTTGGGAAAGCATCGCTGTAGGATTGGCGAGATAATATGCGGTATCAGGCTTGTCTTTGAAGTACACCCATGCATCTTCCTGCGCGAAGCACAAAGCAGCCGTAAATAACAGCACTAACAACAGCATCATCTTTTTCATCACTGTTCGATTTTCTGCCCAAATTTAGTTTTGAGGAATGGCTTTATTATCGCATTTCCATAAATAAAATTCCAGATCATACATTCAGAGAAATGATAAGATCGTCAAATTCTTTAACAAGTATGCGATCAAGAGTGTTAACATAAAAATGTTTCGACTCTTCAAAGTTAAGGTATGGAAGCTGTGCTACTATGCTTTGTACTTCAGGCTTATTCATTAAATGGGGCAATTTCATATCAAATATACAAAAGAACGGACTAAACAAAGGCGATGAATACAGCAAAACACTATTTTTGTGTACCAAAAACAAATACAATGCTCTTTTTACTACTCAGCATATTATGCAGCGTGACAGTAGGGATTATCTTTAAAAAAGCAAGACGTTATGATATTTGCCTGACACAGGTGATCATGTGGAATTACGTTTTTGCCTTACTGTTCTGCTATCTTTTCTTCAGTCCCGATTTAAATGCCATAGATGCAACGGCTCCCTGGAGTATCTATTTACCGCTAATGCTCCTGCTGCCATCCATATTTATGTTCCTCGCAATATCGATAAACCGGATGGGAATTGTTAAGACTGATGCCGCACAGCGACTTTCCCTCTTTATCCCGATACTTGCCGCATGGTTCATTTTCAGGGAAGATTTTAATTTACTGAAACTTATCGGGCTTGGCGTAGGATTTCCTGCAATTCTGCTGATCCTTTCAAAAAAAGATGAGAATACAAATAAAGACTGGCTCTACCCTGCAATCGTACTGATAGGTTTTGGAATAATAGATATCCTTTTTAAACAGATAGCCATTCATACTTCTCTACCCTATACAACTTCACTTTTTGTTGTTTTTTGCGGCTCGTTAATCGTAATTACAATTGTTGCATTGTATGAAATGCTATTCAAAAAGCAAAAAATTGATATCATAAACTTTGCTTTCGGATCGCTGGTAGGTATATTCAACTTTGGAAATATTTTATTTTACCTGATGGCGCATCAGGAATTTTCAGAAAATCCATCGACCGTTTTTGCCGCCATGAACATGGGTGTAATTGTCGTTGGAAGCCTTGCCGGAATATTCATTTTTAGAGAAAAACTCTCAAAAGTGAATTTTTCAGGTCTGTTTTTGGCATTGATAGCGATTGTTATCATTACACTTTCGCAGATTTATAAATAAAAAACAGGCAACTAAATCGTTTTAAATCAATGAAATAAAAAATAATTTAAAATTTATTTGGTTTTTATATTTTTTGTAGCCTACATTTGCAGCAAGTTCTTTAAAAAATTATTCTTATCCAGAAAGACCGAGGGAATTGACCCTATGACGTCTTGGCAACCTGTCCGCATTTGAGCGAATAAGGTGCCACATTCAACCCCTGCTTTGCAGCGGAAAGATAAGCTTAGAAATTGTACATAATACCATAAAATATTATATGCTCTTCTGACTTATCGGGGGAGCATTTTTTTTTGCTCTTTCGATACCTGGTTTTAGGATGTTTTTTACTGACATAAAAAATTTACAAACTAAAATTAGAAATAACAATGAAAGAGCAAACAAGAATTTTACACAGCATTCCGGTAGATCCATTAACAGGTTCAATCTCTACGCCAATTTACCAAACATCAACATTCGTTCAGGAAGCTCCGGGCGTTCACAAAGGTTATGACTACGCAAGAAGCAACAATCCTACCCGTAAAGTACTTGAAGATACTATTGCCAAACTTGAGAACGGAACAAACGGTTATGCATTTGCAAGCGGACTTGCAGCTATAGACGCTGTTATCAAACTTCTTGAAGCAGGCGACGAAGTTATTGCTGTAGACGATATCTATGGAGGCGCTTTCAGGTTGTTTACCCATATTTACCAAAAATTTGGTATCAGCATTAAATATGTTGATACTACAAATGCCGAAAACGTAGCAGCTGCCGTTACCGATAAGACAAAACTTATCTGGATCGAGTCGCCTACAAACCCAACCCTGAAAATATCTGACATCAGAGCAATCGCGGCTATCGCAAAAGCGAATAATGTATTGCTTTGCGTAGACAATACTTTTGCATCTCCTGCTGCACAAAAACCTATCGATCTTGGTGCTGACATCGTAGTACACAGTGCTACAAAATATCTTGCAGGACACAGTGACCTTATTGCCGGACTTGTAGTTACCGCTACTCAGGAACTTGGAGATAAGATCAAATTCATCCAGAATGCATCCGGAGCAATATTAGGGCCGTTCGATAGCTGGTTGACTATCCGTGGTATTGAGACGTTAACGCTACGTATCAAACAGCATGCTGAGAACGCACAGAAAATCGCTGAATTCCTTCTGGAAGAAAAGCTTATCAAAAACGTTTACTACCCTGGGCTTCCATCACACCATAACCACGAGATTGCGAAAAGCCAGCAAAAATACTTTGGCGGTGTAATTGCTTTCGACCTTGTGATTGACGATAAAGAAATTGCTTCAGCAATTGTCAGCAATACAAAACTATTCAAGCTTGCTGAAAGCTTAGGCGGCGTGAAGAGCCTTTGTTGCCTGCCATGTGAAATGACCCATAAATCTATTCCGGCAGAGAAACGTTACAGCTCTGGTGTAACTGACAGCCTTATCCGCCTTTCTGTAGGTCTTGAAGATGCCGATGATCTTATCGACGACCTAAAACAAGCGTTGGAATTAGCTGTAAAACAAAGTACTAACAAAAGCGCAACTGCCGCTGTTTAAGGAATTAAATTTATGTCAAGAAAAACTTTAAATATAGGCCTTTACGGTTTTGGATGCGTGGGTTTTGGATTATACGAAGTATTGCAAAAAACTCCCGGCTTAAAAGCCAATATTAAGAACATTTGTGTTAAAGATAAGAACAAGCCAAGAGAAATTGGCCTTGAGAACTTTACCTTCGATAAGAACGATATCCTTAACGACGAGGAGATCAATGTAGTTGTAGAACTTATTGATGATGCCGACGCAGCTTTTGAGATCGTTTCGGAAGCATTAAAAAGAGGCAAAGCAGTAGTTTCGGCCAATAAAAAAATGATTGCCGAACATTTTACCGAACTGCTTGAACTTCAAGAGAAATACAATGTGCCATTGCTTTATGAAGCAGCAGCATGTGCAAGTATTCCAATCATTAGAAATCTTGAAGAGTATTACGATAATGACCTTCTGGAATCTATTGAAGGTATTGTAAACGGCTCAACAAATTACATACTAACAAAAACCTTTGCCGAGAACCTGTCGTATGATGATGCCCTGAAACAGGCACAGGATCTGGGCTTTGCGGAAAGCAACCCTATCCTTGACACCGGCGGTTTTGATGCTAAATACAAGCTATTGATACTATTGGCGCATTCATTTGGCTACATCGCAAAACCATCAGACCTTTTCAACATCGGTATTGACGGAATCGGTACGCTGGAACTTAAATATGCCAAGGAAAAGGGATTAAAGATAAAACTGATTGCACAGGCTTTTAAAGGCAGCAACGGAGAACTATCTGCCTTTGTAATTCCAAAATTTGTATCGCCTGAAGATCGTCTTTATAATGTTGATGATGTATTCAATGGCGTACTGACTAAGACCAGCTTTGCCGATACACAGTTCTTTGTAGGTCGTGGCGCGGGTGCACATCCAACGGCTTCGGCTGTATTATCAGATATCTCGGCACTAAGCTATGATTACAGGTATGAGTACAAAAAAATAAACCAAAAAGAAAACCTTATTCTATCTGATGACGTAAATCTAAGGGTATTATTAAGGCATAAAAAAGAAGATGCTGAAACGTTCAAAAAACAATTCTTAAGCATCGAAGAAGCGTATACCAATAATGAATCGGGTTACATTACAGGAATTATATCCCTAAAAAACCTGAAAGACATACAGGCAGGCAATACCGGTGACCGATCGTTTATATTACAAAACGTTGTTACCGAAAAAGAAGCCGCTGTACAACAAGTTGAGATTGCCGTATAAATATAAACTACTATTGTCCCCAAAAAATGCTATGAATGACAAACCCCAAAGATTCTCTTTGGGGTTTTGTTTTTTGGATAAAATCTAAAGAGGTTTATTTTTTATACTCTTTCACTCCGGCTTTAACCTCTACAGCGATATCATTCTGTGGTGGTGGTATTGGGCATGAATAAGTATGGTTATATGCACAATACGGATTATAAGCCGTATTGAAATCAATTTGAATTGTTTCACCTTCAGGCTGCTGCAAATCGATGTACCTGCCTCCTGCATAGCTCCCGTTACCCGATGTATAATCTGTAAACGGAAGGAATAAGTGCTTCTTGTATTCTTCCCTTTTTACAAGATCGATATTTTGGAAAACATCCAGTTTGCATTCCTTTCCCTGAAGTAGAAAATACACCTCGCCAAATTTTACATACATCGGCTTGCGATCGGTAGTCGTTGGCATGGCAAAAGGTTTTTCATTGGGGGTACTTACAAATTTAGCCGTTATGCAATAGGCCATATCTACAGGATAAAAATCCAATGATTTGAATTTTTTCAGATCCTTTTTGGTAAGCGGCGATTCAGCCGAATCGGCATATTCTTTATTCAGCTGCTGCTGATATGCCAGGGAATTATCTTTAGAGCATTCCTGTGAACATGCAGAAGAAACTGAAAGAATTGTTATTGCAGTAATTAAGCTTAAATAGTATCTTTTCATGATATTGATAAATGGATCTGAAGTCAGTCAACACAAAAATAGCATTATAAATTAAAGATTTATACATCATTTTGCCACGAGCATATCATTAACATTTGTAAATTTGTTGGAAACCGATCCTTTCTCATGCTTCAGCAAGCTTTTACCCGCTACATCAATAACTTTCGTGGTTTTTCACGGGAGGTATGGATTCTTGCCATTATAACTTTCATCAACCGTGCAGGCACAATGGTGTTCCCTTTTCTGTCAAAGTACCTTAAAGAAGACCTGCATTTTTCGTATAGCCAGGTGGGATGGATCATGGTTTGCTTTGGCACCGGCTCCATGCTGGGTTCATGGATAGGAGGTAAACTATCAGATAAGATAGGATTTTATAAAGTGATGGTATTCAGCATGATTGCAAGTGGATCATCATTCTTTATTATACAGTACATAACCACGTTTCCGGGCTTGTGTATTGCCATGTTCAGTATTATGGTAATAGCTGATATGTTCCGCCCTGCCATGTTTGTATCTTTAGGTACCTACTCTAAACCAGAGAACCGAACACGTGCATTTACCCTTGTCCGCCTTGCTATAAATTTTGGATTTATGGCGGGTCCTGCATTGGGCGGACTCATAATATTAGGTATAGGGTACAAAGGTTTGTTTTGGGCCGATGGCGCATCATGCATAATTTCCATACTTATCTTTATGTTTTTGGTTAAAGAAAAAGAAAGAGTAAGACCGGAATTGCTTCCTGTAGAAGATATGCAAAACACGCGAACTATAGCTAATGACAAACTCTACTGGGTTTTCTTATTTTGCAGTTTTGTTACGGCTACGGTATTTTTTCAGCTTTTCTCTACCCTCCCGCTCTATCACAGGGAACAGTATGGCTTAAGTGAATTTCATACCGGTTTATTGATGTCATTTAATGGACTACTGGTTTTACTATGCGAAATGCCAATTGTAGGCTATGTGGAGCGCAAGGGAATCCAGAAGATAAAAGTAGTAGCATTAGGTGCCTTTTTTATGGGGCTTAGCTTCTTCGCGCTTTTGTTTGAGGGTTGGGTAGGCACTCTTGTTATCAGCATGATCATTATTTCTTATGCTGAGATGTTCAATTTTCCATTCTCCAATGGGTTTGCCATGAACCGTGCTCCACGCGGTCGCGAAGGGCAATACATGGCCTACTATACGATGATGTTTAGCCTGGCTCATATTGTAAGTGGAAAAACCGGGTTATCAATAATTGAATACTACAAACCCAATGGATACACAGCTAACTGGATCTTTATGGGAAGCCTTGCACTACTTGCAACATGCTCATTATTATTTCTTCATAAAAAGCTCCTGAAAGAGAATACATAAAACTTTTTCTTAAGCATCTCACAATAAAAAAACTAACATTTTAGTTATATAACTACAAAAATAGTTGTGTAACTAAAAAAATAGTTTTAAGTTTGGATTACTAAACAAGATGTGATGCAAAAGTTAACCAACAAAGAAGAGGAGATCATGCATATATTATGGAAGCTTGAAAAAGCTTTTGTAAAAGATGTGCTAACAGAAATTGAGGATGATAAGCCTCATTACAACACACTTTCTACAATTATACGCAACCTTGAAGAGAAAGGCTACGTAAGCCACAATGCTTATGGAAACACCCATCAGTACTTTCCCGTTGTAACCAAGGAAGAATACAGAAAAGGTTTTATGAACAATGCGATTGAGAGTTACTTTAATAACTCATACAAGAGCATGATCTCCTTTTTTGCCAAAGAGGAGAAGATTAGCGCTACCGAGCTTCGTGAAATCCTGGACATGATTGAAAAAAAGGAATGATATGGAAAGCCTGATTATATACATCGCTAAAGCTTCAGGACTGCTCGCGGTCTTTTTTATCGCTTACCATATCCTGTTAAGGAAAGAAACCTTCTTTAGCTCAAACCGTGGATTTCTTATTGCCGGACTATTCACCTCTACCCTGCTTCCATTAGCAGAGTACACTAAAACTGTATTAATCGAACCGGTACAGCAGGCATATCAACAGCCCATCTCTGCCGAACAACTACAGCAACTTATTATGATGCAAAAGTTCGTTGCAAAACCTGAGTCTTTTAGTATTAACTGGTACTATATCGCATTGGTAGTATATGCAATTGGAGTATTGTTCTTTTTAACGCGCTTTATAATGGATTTCCTTTCGATCAGGCGTATACTGAAAGGCAATAAAATAACCAAAGAAGGCCGATTCAGGCTTATAGATTCTGAAAAGGTCCAATCACCCTTTTCTTTCTTTAATTATATTGTTTACAACTCGGCAGTGCTGCAGCCTGAAGAGCTTGAAAGCATTATGAGCCACGAAAAAGTGCACAGCAACCAAAGACATTCGGCAGATATGATCATCAGTCAGCTGTTTTGCATTGCTTTTTGGTTCAATCCATTTATGTGGCTTTATAAAAAAGCCATATCTCAAAATCTGGAGTTCATTGCCGATGCCGTTGCCATAAAGCAGCTAAACGACAAAAAAGCTTACCAGAGAACCCTGCTGAAAATTACTATTCAGCCGGAATGCATCGCAATCACTAATCATTTTTATCAATCATTAATCAAAAAACGAATCGTTATGTTAAACAAAAAACAGTCTAAAAGACGAAATTCATGGAAGTATGGAATAGTGCTTCCTGCGCTTGCCGCATTTATTTTTCTTTTCCAGGTAAAAGTTGTTGCACAGGAAAAAAACTCTGCTGTAACTACCTCGTCGGAAGAAAAAACAAAGATGTCAATAACCATTGACAAAGATGCTACTGATGACGAACTAAAAGAAGGAGTTACAGTTTTTAAAGAAGAATTTGATGCAGATGTTACGTATAGCGATCTTAAAAGAAATGCATCCGGAGAAATCACATCCATCAAAATAAATGTAAAAGACAAAACCAACACCAGGGATTTTGTAATGAGTGGTAATGGACCTATAAGACCATTCTCTGTTGAAATTGAAAAAAGCAGCGGCACAGCTGAAAACACAATATCATTTGGCAATCCCTCACAAAATCATGTAACAGCAGATAAAATAAGTGTGTCAACCGCTGTAAATGCTGTTCCTGCAAAAAATGCTATAATAAATACATCCACTTCAACCTCTACAAACACCGGTACCGGTTCAGTGAGTGGAGCAAATTTAAATATCAGCAAAGGCTCCCTCGTTATTGTAAACGGTGTTTTGCAAAAAGAAAATGAAAACGACAATCTAAAGCAGCTTCAATTGCCAAAAGGACAGGCAATAAGCAATATGAAAGTGCTTTCCCCAAAAGAAGCTAAAAAGAAATATGGCAAGCCCGGGAAAAATGGTGCTGTAGAAATAGATACAAAGCAAGCTCCTATGAATTATACCTATGCCTTTGGCAACGATGGGGATGCTATGAATTTAAAGCTTAACATGCCCGATATGGATAACTTAATGGCTATTGCAGCTAACGGTGTCAATGTAGGGATGGATGCTGTAGCTAATATAGACTGGCAATCACAAATAGCTTTTGAAGGTATTACTGAAGAGGAAAGAAGAGAAATTCAGGAAGAGCTGAAAAAGGCTCATGCAGAAATACAACAAGCCATGAAAGAGCTTAAAATCGATATGAGCAGAGAGTCACTTGGTAAGGAGTCTAAAGACCAGGAAATGAAGCAGGCTATGAAACAAATGGAGCAGGCTAAACTACAAATGAAAGAAGCCCAAAAGCAACTTGAAGAAGCTCAGAAAGAAGTCCAGCAAGCGCAAAAAGAAATGGATAAGAAAAAAGCACTAAGCAAAAAATCATAATAATTTGAGTTAATTATCTGATTCAACTATGCTGTCAGGCGTAAACTGCCTGGCAGCTAAATTACCCAACACCAACTAAATCTACCGATTATGATAAGCATTTTTATATACCTCGCAAAAGCTTCGGTACTTATCAGCCTGTTTTTCATAGCTTATTACCTGCTTCTTAAAAAAGAAACTTTTTTCATCTCAATACGTTCCTTTTTGCTTGCCGGTATTTTAACCGCTTTCATAGTACCACTTATAACCTATACAAAAACAGTATGGGTTACGCCTCAGCCATTGCCCGAAATGATAAGTTCCGGTAATGTGATTGTACAAACAAATACAATTACAGAAAATCCTGTATTCGAACTGAACTGGTCGGATATTGCAATAGGCTTGTATGTAATCGGAGTAGTTTTCTTTTTAGGGAGATTGTTTATCGACATTCTGAAAATATATAAATTACTTACATCTCAAAAAGCGGTAAAAGAAGGTAAATACAAATTTATCAATTCTGATGTTGTTACCTCTCCGTTTTCATTTTTCAATTACATTGTTTACAACGCATCGTTACTTCAGCCGGAAGAGTTGGCCACCATTATCGTCCATGAAAAGGTACATAGCAGGCAGCTACATTCGCTGGATATGATTATAAGTCAGCTGGCATGTGTATTCCTTTGGTTTTGTCCTTTTGCCTGGCTGTATAAAAAACAAATTGCTCAAAACCTTGAATTTATAGCCGATGCGGAAGCCGTTAAATCAATCCCTGACAGTAAAATATATCAAAAAACATTATTAAAAATAACGCTTCAGCCGGAGTGTATTGCAATCACCAATCATTTTTATCAATCATTAATCAAAAAACGAATCATTATGTTAAACAAGCAACAGTCTAAAAAGCGCAACTTCTGGAAGTTCGCCGTTGTACTGCCTGCCCTTGCAGCTTTTATCTACCTGTACCAGGTGGAGGTTATAGCTAAGGAGAAAAAACAGTTAGTAGAAAGATCTATTACTGTAATTCCTGAGAATACAACCTTACAAACGAATGATATTGCTGTGGGAAGCGAATTATCCTATCCTCTTGCAACTGTATTTGTTGTAGACAAGGACATGACAGAAGCAACAATGAAGCAAAGAAAACAAATGTATAAAGACCTCTTTGATGCAGATGTGTATTTTGAAAACATCAAACGCAACAAAAACAATGAAATTTTTGAGATCAAGGTTTCTGTAAAAGATAAAAAGCATATTAAAGCATATCCTGTGTATGAAGTTATTAGTGATGATGATGAGCCTATACATTCATTTACACTAAATATTGAAAAAGAAACAGCAGTTGCTGACAACGTAATATATTTTACCAGTAAAAATGGTTCGGGGGCAACCACAACTTTTAATAAACCTGAGCCAAAAGAATCTAAAAAAGACCTTAACGAGTATGTTGAAAACGCCATGAAAAAAGAAAAAAAGCTAGTCGTAATCAATGGCGTGGTTCAAACAGAAGACAATATCGTATTTAAAGACAAAAAGGAAATCAGTATAATTGAACTTTCAGGTGAGGAAGCCGTGAAAAAATATGGTAATATAGCTAAAAACGGCGCTTTGGAATTTATAACGTCAGACTTTGATCCTGAATCAGAAGACAGAAAAACTATAGTGACAAGCACAACTACCACAAAAATTAATACTGACATAAACACCAGCATTACCGACAATGTAAAGCAAATGAATGCAAGTCCTTACAGAACAGTCACAGTAACTACCCTGCGTGACGATGATGGGAATCTGATCGCTAATGATGGTAAAAGCCTTTACTTTGTTATCAATAGCACAACAACAGATATTCAGCTTAACAACTATAAAGAAGATCTTGAAAAAGGTGGGATTTCAGTTAGCTATTCTGATATAAAACGAAACAGCACCGGAAAAATAATAGCCATAAAAATTAGCCTGTCTGATAACAATGCTAAGTCAAAAGCATCAGGGTCATGGGATGTGAAAAAAAGTGACCAGGCAATACCTGATATTTATATTGGTAAAATAAAAGGAAAGCTTACAGTGTCTGCTACAAAATAGCCAGACTTAATATAATCTTAAAGGCTGCCCGATTGAGGCAGCCTTTTTATATATTTGATATACAAAAAAATACAGTTATGTTTAAACTCCTTGCAAAACTGAATCACTGGCTGTTGCCAAACTACACAAAAGAACAGCTTGACCTGAGCAGCGCTACAAAACTACAAAAGGCCATTATCGCCTGGAAATATTATGTAACCACACGCGCTTTGGATTAATATACTAATGGTGAATATACTTCGCGATTACCCAACTTATCCCTGCCATTAAGAAAAGATAATTCCATTAAGAAATTACATTGCACAATTTCGCCTCCTAATTTTTCTACCAACTCACATACAGCTGCGGCAGTTCCTCCCGTTGCCAATACATCATCATGTATAAGAATGCGATCTCCCGGCTTAATAGCATCGGTATGTACTTCCAGACAATCAGTGCCGTATTCAAGCGCATAAGAAGCTGAAATGGTCTCGAACGGCAGTTTGTTAGGTTTACGAACAGGTACAAACCCGGCATTTAGCTCATATGCCAGCAAAGTGGCAAAAAAGAATCCCCTGCTTTCCACTCCTACCACCTTGTCGATTTTACGATCACGAAGATTATTCAGCAGTAAAGCCATGCATTCACGTACTGCTTTTGGGTTTGCAAGCAATGGAGTTATATCTTTAAAGATAATTCCTTCTTTCGGAAAATCCTGAATGTCACGTATATACTGATTAAGCGTCATTTTTTTGTGTTTTTTTATTCGTTTAGGCTTGCAAGTTAAGCAAAATCCCGTATATTTGCACCCGAATTAAGGCCTCGTGGCGCAACTGAATAGCGCATCTGATTACGGCTCAGAAGGTTACTGGTTTGAATCCAGTCGAGGTCACAAGTACTAAAAGTCAAACTTTATCTAAAAGCTTATTAAGTCCAGTAAACACTGGATTTGGTAAGCTTTTTTACTTATTCCCAAACGTTTGTAAAAAAGATAAAAATGATGACTATAAACCCCGCATATGTTACGCAGCTTGTTACGCAGAAAATTATTATGTCAGTAAACACAAGCTTTAAAATTAGAAAGGACCTTACCTTGAAAAATGGTTCAACCCCAATATATCTTGATGTTACCGGTAACGGTGGCCGTAAGATGATAAATCTTGAATTGCATGTAGATCCAAAGTACTGGATTGCTGATACGCAAAGTGCCAAACCAATTGACCAGGCACACCGTGATTTAAATCTCGTACTGGATCATGTCAGGTCACGTATTTCAGATATAAAAATTAAATACAGGCTGAACAATACGAACCTTACGCCGGGTATCTTAAAGGAAGAATTGATCCAGGGCAACCACAGGGTTAATTTTGTTTCCTATATGAAGTTTAAAATCAATGAAGATAAGCGACTGAGCAAAGGGACTATTAAAAGATATACAGCTGTAGCCAATAACCTGGACCGCTACAAGCCTGAAATTCTTTTTACAGATATCACCGCAAAATTTATTACCAAATACCGTAATAACATGATAGGAGAAGGTAAAAAGATAACAACGGTTAACAGCAACATCATTGCCATCAAAAGATATCTGAAGCTCGCAAAAAAAGATGGGATTCATATTCAGTTGGATCTCGAAGATGTACAGGGGGGTATTACGACTGGCAACAGGGTATCATTAAATCCTGCTGAGCTAAGAACATTAACCAAATACTATTTCGACCGTAAGATTGATCCTAAGAAGCAGCTCACACTTGGTTATTTCTTATTCTCATGCATGACCGGCTTAAGGATTTCAGATGTAATGCAGTTAAACAGGAATCAGCTTATTTACAAAGACATTGCTTTTAAGAATATAAAAACGACCAAGGATCAAACAGTGGCACTTAATAAAATGGCCAAGAAAATTGTAGATTTCAACCCTAACTTATTCCTGGTTAAACACACTGATCAGGACATGAATAGAGACCTGAAGCGAATAATAAAAAACAATCGCATACAAAAAAAGGTGAGTTTCCACGTGGCAAGACACACCTTTGCAACAAACTTTCTTAGAATGGGTGGCCAGCTGCAGCACTTGCAAAAATTACTGAACCACTCTAAAATTGAAACCACAATGATTTACGTTCACATCCTTGCGGATGAAGCGAACGCCGAAATTCATAAACTCGACGATATGTTTAAAGATTATGGTTTCAATCTCGAGATTGAATATTAAATCACTGTAGCAGCTCAGTCACAATTTCGACTTCAAACAGATCCGGTGACACTTCAGTTTTCTGAAGTGTCTTTACCTGATGAATTTTGCCATAGGCATGAACCCTACTTTTGGCAGTAAGATTCATTATTTCTTCATAATATGCCAGAAAAGTCCATGTAAAGGATTCAGCATTGATCCTTGAAGTTAACCATTGAGCATAACTTTCCTGATATAGATTTGGAATCAACCATCTATCGGAAGAAACGCTTAAATTTACACCACCCTGAAGGCCTTTGTAAGTAACGAGATAAGGCTTGTTTTTATCGTTATCAAATCCATGAGCAGACTGTACACCATTCCTGAATAACAAAGGCAATGGCAGTGCATTCAGAACTATCTCAATTGTTTTCTCATCTTTATTAATATCTACAGTTGAAAAACCATCAGCATTTTGAAAGACAGCAGTAAACTTATATTCTTCAGAATTAACATCCTGATATTGCAGCAGCCATGAAGCCCCTTTTGTAAAAGTTATTTTAGGGTATTTTACCTGCTTCAATGATAAATCATTGATTTCTGAATCATATATCTGTTTATTGATATAATTTACCCATACCTCTTTTGTAACAATGTCGGTAGTTATATCCATCAACTTAGCTGATAGTACAAATTTGACCAGATCACCAAAGAGCATATCCGGAACCGCCCTGATAAGATCCACTTTATTTTCGTTCCTGATAGTCGGTATTGCTTCTCCGGATTCGTCATGCAATCGGATTGGATTTACACTGAGGTCAAAAATAATATCTTCTTCGTTATACCCTGCAAAATATGTCAGCCTTAAATAATCATCCTGAAAATCGGCCAATGTTTCAAAAACCACATCAACATTCAGTACTACAAAATCTTTGAACCTTACATTTGCCCAATTGTAAATACGGGTATTTCTATAATAAATTTCAACACGTCCATAATGAGTATCCTTCGTCCTTACAAATACAGATCCAACTATTCTGTACTTCCCCGGATGGGCAATATCAAAGATATGATCATAAGACATACTTCGGCCATCATCAACATTTGCTATAGCATCATAATCAGTAGAAGGAACTGTAATCTGTATGCTCTCCTGGGTTTCATTTAGGAAGTATTCTACATCAGCATAAATTAAAGTTTCCTTGAGATCCTGGTCCTGAAGTATATCTCCCTTTAATTCATAACCTGCATCCAAAAATCCTGTTTTTAAAACATATAATAAATACGGCAGTGGTTGTATAATATTCCTGTTGTAGGTTATGTCCTCTTCTGTATCAACAGTATTCCTTAGAAAAGCACCTGCTCTATAATTGTTGATGATCTTCTCAAAAGCAGCCCAGGTATCACTATCCTCTGTTTCAATTTTATCGATATGGATCTGTGGGAAGTTATAATTAACAGCTGGCCATGACTGAGCAATTATTCCTGCAGCATGAATATATATATCTGTTACCGGTACCTTGATCAGTGGCAGTTCTGCCAGTTTCTTGACAAAGTTCGGAAAGTCTTCAAGTCCATACCGTACACTGGCCGATAATTCCTTTTCCGATTCTTCAATTTCCAAAACAGCTTTTTCCATTATATTATTATGCACATAGATCCCCTCAAACAGTGTCTTTTTATTGGCTGAATTGTAATTACTTAAAAAACCAAAAGCAATATCAAGCTCATCAGTTAGTGGCAACGTAAAAGGATAACTATATTTAGCGAAATAATTACCCGAGAACCAGGGATTCTCGGCATTATCTGTCATCTTTAATTTGCTAAGGTCAATCTGAAAATCAGAATGAATAAATTTCCTCATTATACTTTCTGTTTATTTGAAATTCAATGTCATAAGATATCGTATCGTCGTCATCATTAACGGTAATAATCGATTTTTGAATTGGCACAAGATTAATTACCCTACCATTTACAATCAGAATTGCGCGTTTAGAATCACAAAGACTCTCAACCGATGGGATATCGCTTTTTAAAATAAAACCTGTGCTTATAGTCAATGTGTTAACCTTGGTGCTATCAATTTTTGACAACACGTCGACCAGGTTATCAGTGTATAAAGCTGTTCGATTATCAAAATCTGATTTTATTTTCAGGGTTTTTCCTGTAAATTCCATTGAAGCTTTAAGCTTATACTCATTTTCCCAAACTATCATGTTAGAGTTGTAGCCATCAGGAAATACTTTTAATATTTTGATAGCAGTTCCACTAAGAAACGAGCTAAAACGGTATTCAAATATATCTCCCGGTTTCGCGTCTAAACTTTGCAAATCAACTAACAAGCTTTTAACACCTGCAGTTTCGGAACGTGTAGCAGTTCTACCCTCATCGATATTTTCACCATTCTTATAGATTGTTACACTGTAGTTGGTCGGAGAAAATAAATTGATATAGTAAATTGATGACGAAGTTACTCGTGATGCTTCTTGGTTCATGTCAAGGATACAGAGTTTAGAATCAGAATCAGGCTTTAATCCTGCAACGAACTTTAGCCCATTAATTGCATACTGATTCTGTACTCCAATATCATCAAAACTTCTTTCTGTAAACTCAAGATCAACATCTGCAGGCCTGTATTGAATTCCCTGTACATGTACAAAATCATTCATTCTGTTCATTAATTTGTCAACTGTAAGTCCAATGTTTAAATTTTGTTTTCTTTGGAAAAGTGGCACCTTCAGTGGAATTACAAAGGTTTTTGGCAGATACGTATAAAAATCATAGGTTGTAACACGCATCACAACATCATAGTAGCAGTTATCTTCTAAGGATGAAAACTCTAAGCTATTATTATCCTTAGTGAAACAGGTTTCACCGGCCAAATAAGGATTCTTTATTTTACCAATGATATTATACTGTAAGTCTATGGTTCCCAATAAGGAATTGTCAGACACTTTTCTAATTTCAATCACTCCAAAGTATTCACCTTCTGCCATATTATCCGCAGACATGACCCCAATTGATATGTTTTTCATCAATGATCCTGTTGAAGGACTGACAATACACCATGCAGGCCCGGACAATTTATAATTACCCGCGAAATTCATTGCAACAACCTGAGCAGGTGCCGATGTAATTCCTTTGTAGGCCATATACTTCAGATTGTCTTTTGAAAGGAATAACCCTCCAGATGTAACAAATGTTACTGTAATTGGTAGATCCATCATGTTACCATTTACATCGAGGGTGAGGTGTATAGGATTCTCAATGATATCTTCCGGAACAATTGAACTAAGCGCTATAAGGTATATAGTTCTTGTACCGATGCCGACTATTTGTGTTGTACCATCGGGAAGAGGGGTAACCGTTGTAAATGGTACATTTGAAAAAGTAAAGCTCTGCGGACAGATTAGCATCCAGTTAGGTGCTGTAATAGTTAACGATTTTTGGAGAGTTTCTGTTACTCCCAATGTCCAGACATAATCAAAAGATGTGGCACTAAGAATAGGAACCGAAGCAGCATAAACCCTAACTTTAACTGTAAAGATCTTTTCTGACAATATACGCCTTCCTGAAATCCCAAACTTATTACCGGATATCTGAAGATATGTGAAATAATTATAAGTTCCTGGAGGAAGGATATGAAGGTTCTGAAAAGTAAAATGCATTTCCCCTTCAAGTCCATTTACATATTCGTGATATTCTGTATTACCGGTATAAAACTCACCGCTCATTACAACACAAATTGGTAATCCGGAATCTTTAACAAATGCCCTGTACTTGAAATCTGAAAAGTAGGTAAACTCACCAGTTCCAATCACATCTTTAAAGATAGTATTCACATCTATTGCAGAGGGCATCGCCTGTCCTTGATAATAATCTATAGAAATTGAATCAGGCTGAAGCAACCAATCCTGGAATACAGGTGTACTCGTTGTTTCTACATTTGACTGAGGGCTGCTTAATGGTATATCTGGCATATTTAAAGTAGTATTGGATTAATAGCTCCAGCTCGTTGCACCTGGATATTATTGTATGTAATTGCAAAAAGGTCGGCAATTGGTTCAAACCATATTTCAATAAACAGGTTATCAAAATAAAACAGTGTTCTTTCCTTAAAGAGGGTAACTCCGTTATTTGGCCATACCCTTGGCAATTCCTTTTGCACAAATTCGTAGATCTCAGACAATGGCGTAATAAATACAATATTATTACATGGAGCCGGTGGTGTTTCATTTTGATGTATATAAGCAGCTCTACCCGTAAGGGGGATTTTAAATGGCAGTGCTTCAATACTTGGCAGGCCTCTCATGAGCTCGTAATACATCCTGTCGATAATTGCATTAACTGCAGGATCTTGGAACACTTTTTTTTCAACGTACTTTGTCATTAGTTTTGGGCTTTAGATTTTGATTTGGTGATTTTTTCCATTTCATCCATCATTTTTTTTAGGTCACGTGGATCTCGATTGAAGTAAGCGATAACGCCTTCATCAATTAACATTTGCATAACTGCAGTATTATTAGCGATGATGGAATACAGCTGATCATTTGATACAGCTGTAGGTGTTCCGGTACTCTGACCTGCAGGAACCTGGTATTGTGGTTTAGTAATATTATCATTGTAATAACCACCTTCAAAACCTTTGATACGTCGCAGCTCTCTCTCGAGAGCATAACGCGTCTCCGGAGAAAGGTCACGATATGCTTTACTATCGATGATCATTTCTGGCCCGTTCTCACCGGCAAGGAAATATGTCGGCTTATTTACCATTCCCGACTTGGTTCTGCCACCGTAGGAAGATTTGAAAACTTTACCATCCTGTTCCCTTTGCACATACTCCGGATACAAACCTTTTTCATATCCACGTGCAGGTAAAGGTTGTTTTGCTATAGTAGCAATCTGAAGCGCACCTGCAGCTGCAGCCATAGCGGCAAAGATGAAACTCATCGGGGGAAGCATTCCAAGCGCTGCCGTCACACCTCGGGCTGTATTAATTGTTGCATCAACAATCGCCATCCTTTTTTGCCTCTTGGCCTGACGGTATTCCATTTCAGCTTTTTTAACCTCCAGCTCGGCATCCATTTGCTCAAGACGCTTTTTATACTGTGACTGGTTAATATAACCATTATCTAACTGCCATTTAAGCTTTCTCTTTTTAGCATCAGAAGATCTTTCGTAGTTTCTTAATTGGGCATTCTCACTAGCGGTAACATAATTGTTGTAGGCTCCCCAAATATTTTGAAGGCCGGACACAACCATATTCATAGCAGCAAGCTTCTCAGATAATGTAGTAAGATGTGAAAAAGTCTGTTCCCAGTCAGCTGCAGTAAATCCTAAAATATCAGTGCCGCCAAAAACCCCTGACAAAGCATTTTTCACATCACCTTTAGCATTCTGACCCTGAAGCTCTGCCTTTGCTTTTAAAATTTCGGATATTTTAAGCTTAAGATCCGCTATATCTTTTTCTAGTGCCTTTTTGTCTTCAGGTGATAACCTGGCCAGATCTATGCCTGTATTTTTATCTGCCAATACATCAAGCTTTTGCCCAAGAAGCTTTTCTAAATGCTCCTTTTGTCTATCAAGCTCTGCCTTATCAAACTTTTTTTGGAGCTCATCCTTTGCAACAGCATCAGATCCTAATGCAGCCAGCTCGTAATTATGAGCTGTTTTTCTGGCCATCGACTCTAATTCATAGGCATCCTGAAGATCATTTATTTTTTTCTCTGCTGCCTTCTGCTCTATAGCTGCCAGTTTAAACTTATGTTTGGCATATTCAAGCTCAACCAGGTTATTTATATGTACATTTTTTTCTACCCATACATTCATCTGCCTGGTCCAGTAATCCACATCCTGTTTAGAACTCTTAGGATTTTCAATTTTATCCATCGCGCTATCGATATCTGAATCTGATATCAGCTGCTTCTTGAGATCCTGCAGTTTTCTACGGTGATTTTCGTTCTCAAGTACTTCCTCTTTATCAAAGCCATCTTCAAGCAGCGATAACCTGTCATCAATGGCCTGTCTTTCCAAATCCTGAAGATCTTCGAGCTGCTTTTTAATATCCTTCATACGGTCAGCATGAATTTTAGCAGCATCCTTAGCAGCTTTCTTACCTGCTTTTTCCGCAGCTGCATCAGGAATATATAGACCTTTGGTCAAAGGTGATTCTGTAGGCTCTGAAGACTGCAGGCCAATTAGTATATCCAAAGCTTTTTGTTCAGCTGTTATATCCTGGACAAGTTCATTATATTGCTGAGATCCTTTTTTAAGCGATTGCAGTTTTTTATTAGAGTTTGCAATGATCTTTTGATACTTAGTAATTTCCTTGTTCTTTTGGGAATCTATAGCTTCTAACTGATGGTTGATCAATTCGCCGGCTTCCTGCTGTTCTTCAATTTCCAGTTGGATCTGTTTCTTATTCCTGCTTCCAAGGCCAAATATTAAACCGTCATCACCACCACCTAAAGCACCCTCATTCTTATTGGCTTTTTTCTCAAGAGATAATCCAAGCACCTTGTTTTCATTTTCAAGCTGCTGCTCCATCAATTTAGATTTTACACTCACCAGGGCTTTCGCTCTGGCCAACTGATCAATTGATTTAGTGTACCTATCAATAAGACGGGTACCTTCAGCAGTTAGAATATTTTCGGCAGTAAGATTATCCAGGTATCCATCACCTATTTTTTTAAGCTGAGTAAGCGCTTCCTGTTTTTGTCTGTGCGATGCATTTTCATCTTTCATTATCGCAACGAGCTCCTCAATCTTCGATTTAGTTTTTGCTGTCTGATCTGCTACGATTTTCATTACCTCTGACTGGGCTTTAATTATCTCTGCAGATTTGTCAGCCTCATTGCCAAACGCAATGAATGCAGCTACCACAGCTCCAATAATTGCCAGTAAAGCTCCAAAAGGATTTATTCCCATTGCAACGGTTAATGCCTGGTACGCGAGCCTTACTTTACCAATATTAAAGGATAACAACGCTTTGGCCAGGGCAAGGCCTTTAGTAGCAATTTCCTGTGCTACCAGCATTGCATACTGAACCTTAAATACTATATTGGATAACGCAGTAGCCTTACCAAGGTTATTACTCCATAAAGTCGCCAATTTGGCTCCTGCAGTATAAGATAAAAGGGAAGCTACAACAATCGAAAGTATCTTAGCAGTAAAAACAAGTGTATTACGAAGCATGTTCATCGCTCCATCACTGTCTTCTACAGCTCCAATTAATTTAGCCAGGCCATTAACTGCAGATTCTAGGAAAGCTACAACCGAATCAGATGTAAACCATCCAACAACCTTTTTCTTCAGTCTCTCAAGAGTTGCAGCAAGGTTATTATTCTTCAGGTCATATTCTGTAGTAAGGGATGTAGCATCAGACATTGATTGTCCTGCAAGATCTATTTTCTCCCTGAAAAGGTCAACATTAGCAGATGCTGCACCAAGAACCATCTTAACCTCATTATCATTAAGCTTAAGATAATCCAGAACCTGGGCAAGCTGAGTTGCATCAAGATCTTTTAACGCTCCGGCAAACTGAAAGAAAAACTCTGTCGGATCTGTGTTGATTAATTTCTCAAGCTCAGCACGTGGCCTTTGCAATACCGTTGAGAAAGCTCCGATATCCCTTGCTGCAATAGAAATTACTTTACCATAGTTATTACCGGCAATCTCTGCCTTAAGTCCGGACTCTTCAAATGCAGCTGCCAATCCAAGTGCCTGTTGTATGGATGGTTTAAGCGCACCGGGCAAAGCTCCTACCCTTGTGACAAACTCTGCCATATTATCTTCCGATGCTGCACCACTAGCGCCAAGGTCATTCAGCGCAGAACCCACGCTCTCAAACGAGGATTCAACATCACTATTCTTCAGCTCATCATAAAGGCCTTTTATACGGCCAAGTTTTTCGGCTACCACTTCAGGCCCACCCTCGAAAGAATCTCCAAGAGCTACAGCCGATTTATCCATTACCTTAACAAAGTCCTTGATCTCTTCCTTGGCAATACCCAAACGCCCTCCCACTTCGGCAATTCCTAAGAGCTCAATCCTGCCGGTTCTGGTCTTGAGTAATCCAAATGATTTTGTAAGCTCATCGACCTCCCTTCTGGTCATACCGGTGGTCTTCTGCACATTCGTTTGCGCATCAGCCAGTTTTCCGTTATAATCGATTACTTTTTGTATTGAAAGCACTACTCCGGTCAGGCCGGCGATAACAGATGCGCCCAGGGCAGCAAACCTGTTAAAGCGATCTGCCATAGCGCCAATTGAAAAACCCGATTCTTTACCGTTGTTTTTCAGCTCAGCAAGCCTTTCATTGATCTGCTTAAGTTCAGCATCAAATTTTTTAAAATCTTCAGAACCGGGAACGAGGTTACGCAATGCCATCTTTAAGTGAAACGCCTTATCGCTAAGCTGTTTCATCGTCAGTCCGGTTATACCTATCTGATTTTGCAGCTCGGCCATCTTGGTTTTATTTTCCTTGATGGTTGCATTATTTTCCCTTATTGTCTTGGTAAGGGTTTTATATTCTTCAGTTTCCTGCTTGTTAGCTTTTTCCAGGCGTTTTTTTTGAAGACCAAGCTCTTTGTTGGTTTCATTTAATTTGCGGGTAGACTTTTCCAGATCAAACAGTTCTTTTTGTGCCTGGTTACCGTCAATTAAAATAGAGAGCTTTATCTGTTCGTCGGAAATCTTCTTTGCCATGATATGGGATTTTCCCAAAATTGGCAATTGCCTCTACGATACATTGTAATATGAAAAAAGCCCCAATCAGGGGCTTTTTTTAAACTACTTTATAGAATAATTTCTCACTGACATTAAAATCAATCAGTATCATTTCATCATCGTCGATGAGTCTCAGTATATCATCCCGTTTCATCCAAAGGCACTCAGGTTCTATCTCTGCATTAAGCTGGGTCTTTAATGGGACTTTGTTCCGGTATAAACCTTCACAGCCCAAATTTTCAATTATCTCATCAAAGCTTAATTTCCCCGACAGGTACCATTCAAGTGAACCTGAATTATAGAAAATCTTACTACCGGTATCCTTAAACTCAAGTAATAAAGGTCTGAATCCTATCGGATAATTTGCTTCAAGTGACAGCTGATCCTTTACTACCATAGCCAAAGTATGGTCATGGTAGACTACCGCTAATTCCCCTGGGAACCAAACGGTAATTGTAGTAGGCGAATCCATGCATTAGACTGCTAAGGATGGTAAGAAGGCAGGAGAGGTCATGGAATGGCGCTGAAGCGTTTTAAGGATATCCTTAAAGATCGCTACTTCGACATGTGCTTTTTGTCGTGCTTCACGATCATCAGCCCATTCGCTGTTGATGTAAGCATTGTAAATGTGTTCGAGAATCTCTAAATGGTCGGCAGGTTCGCCTGACTGCAACAAATTTTCAATGTTGCTTCTTACGTCAAGCCAAAAATCGACTTGCTTTTGTTCACTGTTGTTTCGCATATCTGAAGTGATTTAAAAGACCCAGCGGTAGAGGCTGCGAAACAACAGAATTTTACTTCAGCTAGGAGTTGAGCTCCTACTCTACCGTGGGATATTGTTAATGATAGTTTTAATGGAATCATAAGTAAAATTATTAATGTTGTTTCGCACTACAAATATACATATTTATCATTAAAAAAACCTGCCGAAGCAGGTTTGATTTATGAATTTGATGCGACTACAAATATGATCGCAATTATTATTGATAGAATTACCAGGTTCAAAAAGAAAATCAATGTTCTGTCAATTGATTTTAAATGGTCAGATGATTTTCTTTGGTGATAGGTATTCAATTCCATCAATTCCCTATCTGTAAACGGTTTTAAGCTTTCTATGTAGCCATCTTTTTCAGTCTGTTTCATATTATTGCTTCTTTCTTAATAAGTAATGATACACATTTTGGCCAGAGAACTCAGCTGCATATGCTGAAATGAATTCATAACCATTTTCGCCCATAAAATTTAAAGCATCAATCATTGAATTAAATTCAAGCTTGTTACCTGATGCATCTTTAACGAGTTGTTCCTTTCCACCAGAAAAAAAACCTGTTTTTTGACCAAAATCTAATTGAATATTTAATTTAGTTGACATCATTTTGGAGGTACCTACAATCTGTACGTATTCCACTTTAATATCCTTTATAGGAACATCGTTCACAGTTTGACAATATGCAATAGGAGCACACAGCAGCAGAGCTGCAATAAGTAGTTTTTTCATAATTAAGATTGGTTTGACTTTTAAACTGGAAGTAAATGTAGGAATTTTTACAAACATAGGCATCCCCATTAATGGGTATAAAAAAACCCTCCGAAGAGGGTAATGTTTTAACTAACGCATTGTAAAAAGTCGAGATTCAAAGATACAAAATTTATTGTTCCAGCTGTCGCATTTCTTCTTTTACTGCATCGGTAAACCCGAACTTCATTTGACGGATAATATTATTGTAATGACCGTAAACAATACGGTTATGTATAGGGTGCGATTTCTTTTTATGTTTTGCCATACCAACACTTATACGCTTCATATCTACAAAACGAACCTTTAGCAGCTGAGAGTATTCAAGAGCCGTTTCACTGGCCACAAACGAACGCCCGGATCTCCAGTCCTGATTGCTGAATCCATGACTATCCATATATTTTATCTGGGCAAGGTTTATGTCCTGTGATTCTTCAGACATAACGCGCTTGATAAAACGCCCCTCCAGAACTTCATTTAAATGCTTTTCCTGATCAGTCATTCTTTTCTATTCGGATTACCTCGAGCTGCAGCAGCACCTCAATCATTTTACCCAGTGTAGGAACACGATCGGGGTTTTTCCAGTGTGATACAGCCTCAATCTTAACATTAAGCTTCTTATAAATTCCTCTCTCACTGATAGCCTTGAAAAATTCTTCCTTGATTTCTTCCGGTGACATACTTTAATTTTTGACCAAGATACAAAACATTTACAAATTGGCAGGGTTAAGGATTGGATTTCATCGTAATTTGTACATACCAGCCATTACAGCCGTTCAGCGCCTTAACGGGATCTACCCGAACAGAACTTTCATCGAGCCATGCGAGGAACCCGCAGAACAATCCTGTATTATCAGACTTATCCATTATGAGCTTGTTTACAAATCGCCTAGCCACATTCTGAGTCCTATCAAAAATATCTAAGTACCCATCATGATCATGTTGGGAATAATCGGTTTTCTCGAGAAAATAAAACCCTGTTGTATTTATCCACTGGGCGTTATCCTGGCTGCCATCCATGCCATGCCCGGGAACAAGCGATAGCATTAAGGTGTTCTCTTCAGATGTATGATCATTAAGGAACTTCACGAGCTCTTCAGACGTGACTACAACTACATGTTTTTTAATCGCCGGAATAGCAGCCATAACATCGGCCGAATATTCCTTGAGTTGGTTTACTGTTAGCATTAATAATCCGAAGATGAAGATGAACTATCATAAGAAGAACCCGAGTCGTAGCAGCTACCGCTGTCATAACTGCTGCCACTATCGTAGCTGCTGTGATGTTCATGAATTGAATGTCCTGAAGATCCTGAATCAGGTTCCCAGCTCGCACCGGCACCTCCACCACTGAAACCTCCACCACCAAAACCGCCATCAAATCCCCTGTGATGCTCGACTGTAGTATCTGGAAGCATACCAAAGTCAATACCAAACTGTGTAAATTTTTCCGACGCATTAGGATCTATACCAAAACAGTCAACAGGAAAATCCAGCTTATCCTGCATTCGCAAAATTTCATTCTTATTTTTCTCATCTAATTTGCTTTGCAAATTAGACATTGCAGTATTTGTTTTCTCTCTTAGATGGTCATGAAACTTACGATAATCAAATTCTGGATTTAATTGAATGTTTTTATTTTCAATTGCGCGCCTGCGTAATTCTTTTGATCGATCTATTTCCCATTTCGCTTCAGTAAACAGATCCTTTTTTTCAGGAATTTCTCTATATGAGAATAGATCCCACAACCATTGGAAGGTAAAAAATCGAATTAGCTTTTTCATTTTGTTTTGGTTTTATCATTAAGTTTATAATCGAGATCCTTTTTCTTACTGTCATACAGGCGAACCATGACCTCCCACATATTTGCTTTGTTAACACCCTCCATATTGCCAAATTCGCCACTCTCAGCAAGCGCAAAGGCAACACTATCCATTCCAAGCCCCGGAACAGCTTCGAGCCTGGTATCACCATCGGAGTTAAAGAGGATTGACAGATCAAGATCTTTACCTCCCCATGGGATCAACGCAGTACTAAGATACTTCTGGAAACTGGCAAACAATAAAAAGAAACCATATACAAAACCAACAGGCGCATATTTAAGACCTTCAGCCCGTGTATCTACGGTCTTAGAATTGTACGGTTCCCTGATATCACCATCATATCCAGGCAAGCTTTTTTTAAAATAGTGGAATTTCTTTTTAGGCCTGTAAAAGATAGCAGCAAGTATATATAACAGATTGGTGTTACCGGTTGCAGAGAAGTCCAGGAACAGGCGAAGCCCGTCCCTGTATTCCCCAAAGGTTACGTTCATAAAGCTGTCTGCAGGACCATAATAGGTTTTCCATAATGGCTTAAAGGATGGTACCGGATTATGTATGTATTCCTGCTTTATAACTTTACGCCCGTCCTGGTCTTCAAAAAATGAATCTATAAGAAGCGACAGCTGGTAGACGTTAGACCATTTAGCTTCTTCGTCCAAAATAAACAGCTTCTTTTTGCTCTGCTCCATGTTTAGCAGCTTATATACAGCCTGAGCCCTCAGATCAAAATAGCTCAGTTCACCGGCCTGAAACCTGAAAATAAGCTCACACATATCCATATACTGGATCTTGTCGCACTCTGACAAGTCATGCGGGATATATAGCTTCTTATTTAATTCAGGTATTTCTATGCAACGCATAGCTCTAGCTTTTCATTAATTGTAATGCCTACTCGTTTCATCTCGTCACCAAACCTGCCAATTACCTGTTGGCGGCTTTCCTCGTCACTTTTTACATCACGGGGTATATATTTAGAATTTGCATCAACCTTAAGGTATTTGCGCATATACTTCTTAATCTGAATCTTTAGTATAATGCGGTCAACCTCCTGATCCGTAACCGCTTTGTTCAATCGCTTATGAAAGCCATTGAACTTAATGTACTTCCTGAAGTACCATAATCTGTAAAAAAGTTGAACTAATGCTGTTTTTAGAATTTTCATGGTTAAGTAGATATAAAGTTATCTCCAGATATAAAATCCGGATCTAATGGTTCGTCTGTTTCCTGTTCTGCAGGTGGCGATAGAAGATCTTCTATCTTTTTAACAACTACACTGGCATCTGAAGCAAATGCCAGGCGTGCAGCTTCAGGTTCTATATTCACTGAAGGGAGTTTGCCCTTGGTTGTCATACGATCTGATGTGTAGGCTTGAAGAACACCCTCCGGAAAGAGCTGCACCGATAGACGCATCATTGCCCAGGAGAGCGAATAATATACACAGGCTTCTTTAACCAGATTAAGCAGCTTCTTTTCATCTGCAGACAGATCGCTGCCATCTTTGACCTTCCCTTTTAGCTCTTCAAATTTATCAGTCCCAAGCCTAGGCAAAATCTCATTCTGTTCACATTGCCTAATACCCGGTTCCAGCTTCAATAGCATTAGCCTGGACTCAATCCTGAAGAAGTCATTAAATTCATCAGTTGTGCGAATAAATAATGAATGAGATTTCTTGTAGGCATCTGATTCTTTCCACTCTTCAACGTTCTCATCTAGGTATTCAATTAGATCATCCAGCGCTCTGTAGTACCTGCGCTCGAGGTTTTCATTATCCCTGTCGAGCATCCATTCAAATGCCTGTTTTTCGTTGGTGTCACTACGCATCTTACGCCCATTGGAGGTATGCGCAATATCATTACTTGGCGCAAGTAGCATATACGCTCTAATAGCTATGGGATACCTGGTATTATAAAGCAGATCCAACTCATCTTCATCGGTACTTGAATCGGTATAGATATCTATAACCTTATCGTAAACCTCTTTTCCCATCAACTTTACCACCTCCTTAGTTGCTGAAGTGACATCCGATTTTATCTTTTCAAATTTAATATCGGCATCTATGAAGCCTAACAAGGCCTTTAATTCAGTACTGCCGTTAGTACCTGATTTAGCAAATAATAATTTCATTACGCAGCCTGGTTATTGATTGATCTTTTACTTGGAGAGATATCCTGTTCCTTTTCCGGTTGTATGTGATAGAATCCAAGCTTAAGGCCTGAGCCAGGGAAATTAGCTTTGATTGCATAATTGATGGATTTTAGTACAATCATTTCAGGGATATCTACACCGGTGGCCATATAGTTCTTAAGCGCATAGATCTGTTCAGAGCCACTATCTGCCTTACCACCATCATTTACATTACCCAAAGCACCATGTAACCCAATACCGGCAGATACAGCCCTGTCCGCGCGCTCAGATATGAGTATCTGTGATTCAACAAAATCTTTTATTTTCTGGTCGATTACCTTAATCTCCCATCCATGCTCAAGTATATTGGTACCATCTACAGTAAGTGTCTTGGAAGTATGCCAATACTTACCGGTATTTTCTTCACCTGATAGTATTTCAGAAATGCTCGTTAGCATTTTTTGTTTGTACTGATCTAGGTATTTCGATTTATACGGGATTGCTCTTTTAGTACAATTTTCCTTAATATCTTTTTCCGCCTTATCCCACCATGCTTGAGGCGATATCACGTGATATTTTAAGTTGATGCTATTCTTTGAAAGAGCTTTAAGAATAAGAGGAATAGCAGTAGATCTGTGAAGCCATTCCAATGAGCCATATAAGTCCGGAACAGTATAATAGTCTGTACAGAAGCTATACATATTAGAATAGTGAACTGAGTTCCTGCTTTTAAATGGATTTCTGAAGTCGAACAGATCATACACCTTTGGTGCCAATATCGAATTGATGTGATTAAAGCCCCAATCTGTCACGATACCATGAGTAGGGTTCTTAGATGTAGTAAGGCTATCCTTATGTGTTGCCAGCCTGAACTTATCTGAAGGAACATGCTCAAGCCTGCTTATCCAGTTCTTACCGATCCTTGACCCACGAGATAGTTCAAATCTGGTAGAGACCCCCTCCATGTGATGATAGTCCACACAGCAGCTTAGTATGTATGATTCAGCATCCCAATCCTCTAGCCATGCCTGTATCTCAGGATTATCCTGCCATTCCTTAACTAACTTACCATCCTTGAATACTTCCTTGAATAGCTTAGGACCAGAACCCCAAAGAAGCTGAGTCTTTTTCTTTAAAATCCCTGGAGCTATATAGTTGTTCTGAACTACCTCTCTGATTACATTCGGCAGATCATTGTTACTGCCAAATGGGTGCACAACATAATCCCCTAAGAAGTTAGTGCGAGAGCTCCAGTCTAAACTGTGGTTCCTTGTCCTTGATTCGTTGAACTCTCTTGGTGTTTCAGCAGCTACCTGATAGGTAAACGCTACCTGTTCATTACTTACTATGGCATCCTGCCCTACATACTCTACATGCATACGCTATGGTTTGACTGTGTATCCGTTAAACATCATTAGTAATGGTAAGTAGAAGAAACGGTCAACACCTCCTTTGCTATGGTCACTGTATGCTACAAGAAGCTGTGCCTTGTCGCTCTGGTCGTTTCTCAAGCCTAACCTGAACAGGGCTCGAGGTACTTCTTTGTAACCATTCGATGAGTTCTTACTTGAGTTGTAAGAATAGAACCCAAAAGAGAATGGCACACCAGCATCGCTCAGCTGTCGCATGCGCTTGATAGCTTGGTATGGTGTTATCGTTGGTGCACTTGCCATATAATGCAATACTACATAGGCATTATAACAATGGTTGTGATATGAGAAACACCAGCAAAACAAGGACATCCCAAGGGATCACGTATTGGTGTGGGGGTGCCACGGCACTTGCCACGGTGTCATATTTCCCCCATTTTTCCCCGATGGCAAGTGCAAACACGATTCTTAGCGGGGCGGTATACGGAAGCATTAAAACATCAACAAGCAGCACCCGAAAAGGGTTTGTTTGTTGATTTTGTGATACTTACGAGTTTTCGCTTTTTAAAAAGAGTTAATTCCAGATTAAATAATTTGGCAACTTTGCCTATTTAAAATCGTTCTTAATTGCTCTCAATAGTGATGTTTTTTGCAAAAAAACATTGCCAATTTGGCTATATTTTGTATCTTTAAGTATTGATAATCAAAACAATAATACAATATGACAACAAAAGCAAGTGCCGAAACCGCACCTAAAAACACAGATGTAAAAGCACCGCAAATTGGTAAAAACCTACCCAACGAGGGAGAAAAGTTAATTAATGCACTTTTAACCCCTACAGCTGAACAACGTATTAAAAGCCTTAAGAATTTAAAATTGCTAACTGAAAGATTTGAGTTCCTTAAAACCAAAGAAGATGAATTGAATACTTTCTGCGTATCAAGTGACAGCACACAGGAAAAAATAAAATTAACCAACGGTAGCGGATTCATTTTTACAATAAGCAATTCGCAGGTTATAGAGGATGTTATCGCCCTAATCAGTAAGCATATTTCAACCAAAATTAGCCATACTGAAAAGGAGATAATCGAATTTCCTATTTAAGTAAAAAAGACATTGCCCACAGTTGGAGCTGTGGGCAATTATTGATAACCAAATAAATACACGCCATGAAAGCATATACAAATTTAGAAGCCGAAAATACATCAATTAAAACAAGTGAACAAGTAAAAGCAATACTCCTTGAAAAAGGATTTTCAAAATATTTTAACTGGGCAGATTATCAGTATTTTAAAAGTCAATGCCAAAACGCATTTAATAAAGCTGTTGCAATTGCTGAACTTTTCATACTTGACAATAACGATAATACCTCGGACTACCATGACTACATTTATTAATAAAGTAAGGAAACTAAAAGTTTCTGCCGTGATGGTTCGAGGAAGATGGACAAAAAGTATAAAGCCAAAACTTACACTTTCAGGCGATTGGATGAAAGAGGCAGGTTTTACAGTAGGCTCACAAATACAAATTGAAGTTCTTAACGGAACATTGATTTTAAAGAAGGTTACAAATGAATTTCACAGTTAAAACCTTCGACCCTAAAAAACAAATAATATCTGCAAATTCATTTTATATACAATCTAAAGGCTATAATTCAGGACGACCATTACGAGAACCTAAAGTTAACAGCTGGCTGATTGAAACCGATATAGAATTTGCATATGAAATTCTAACCGTTTTATGGCTTTCAAAATATTTTCATCCCCATCTATGCGGTAGTGTAATCCCATTTCTTAAAATAAGAGATTTTAAAAAATTGGTAAATCCTGTTTTTCGTGCATCTACAAAAATTAACTTCAAAGCACACTTTCAAACGCTTCAGGGAATCGAGGAACTTATTACCAATACTCAAACAAAGCTTAAACTTATAAATTCACTCAAAATTAGCACCGCTAATCAATTATTAAAAGAGTTGAGTCCATTTAAATAACTTATAAAAAAACGCCCATTACAGGCGTTTTTAAAAATTTCTCGCGCTACGCGCTCGGCTGTCGGAAGGTTTCTTCAAAATATATTCCTGGCTACATTCTTTCGAAAGGCAAATATTAAAAACTACCCGGCTCAGTACCTGTATAGCCACTCTCACTTCTAGTATAATCAAGGTAATCAACTCTGCAGACGAGATATTTAAATGCATCCGAAAAGTTAGTCGAGAACATAGGCCTTGAAGCTAAAGGTAACTTTTCAGAAGATTTATCTTTTTGAATTCGCTTTGAACCATTCCTATCTATTTTTACAGTAATCTTAGTAAGCTCAAGGCTGCTTTTAAGGTGCTTGCATTGGAATTTGTCAATTTTCAATTTAGGCAACTCTTTTTTTGTTTCACCCATGAACTGCCTTGCAAAATTATATTCCACTTCCTGGTCAATATTTCCCTGGTTCAAACTCATAAGATTTACTGTCCAACCGGTACTAACACCATCAGCAAATTCGATATTGTTTTTAAGTTCACTAGCCCAGTCGCGTTTTACTTTTGCATATTGATTTGCCGCCCTGTCATAGTACATATCAATTACCTTGTACTTATGATGCTTGTAAAAATTCCTGAAACTTTGCGCAAGTTCCTTAGAGCTTGCCGGTGCCAGTGTATGAAAATCTTTAAGAACATACAAGAAATTACCTCTTCTTTGTCCGGACACCAGGCTACACATATCACCAAAATCGACACCTATTTCAATTTTGGTATTATGATCAATATATCTAAGTGCTAAACTACTTTCTTCGATATCGTCAAGAATTGAGTATTTGTCATAATAAGATGCTTCAGTTCCATCGTCGTAGAAGTGATGTTCTCCAAGATGGCCATAAAACTTTTCGCCTTTTTTTATGTTGACTTTAAACGACAAGATTGCACTCTTAAATTCTTCGAGGCCAAGTGCTGAAAGGTTATCGTAAAAGAATCCATCCTGTAAAATATCTACGTTTACCAATGATGACACAACATAGAAAAAGGTCAGGCCTTTACGTGCCCTGATCCAGTATTCTTTCCACCGTTGCACCTGCTTTTTCAGAAGCATAACTTTTCTGTTGTCACCGGCTTTAGCATAGTTGATCAATTCACACCGAATTTGATTTAACTCAAGCCCTATCTGGAGCGCGAGCTTTGCCTGTTCCGGATCCATGTCGGCCTGCATATTCCATATCCAATCTTCATCCCCGGACAGTATATTAGGCATATCTGTAGTAAACGTTCTGCCTCTGTAAAATACTGAATGACTAAACCTTTCATACTCTCCACGTATAGCAGGTGTTAACCTCTTTAGTTTTTCGAATTTTAAAAGCCTGGCTTCATCACCATACATATGCTGATAGGAGTTACCGGCAAGACCACTAGGCTGATCCAAACTACCAATATTGAAGAAACAACCATTAAAAACTGATATAGTATGCTTATAGATCTGTACCGGCTTATAAGGTAACTTAAAATGCGCCGGAGGTCGTTTATCTGTTACATAATGTAATCCTTCTTTCCAGCCTTTACGAGTCCATCCCTCCAGTAAGGTAGGAACAACATTCTTTAAAGCATTGACATAAGTATCGGAAACAAACACCTGATAACTTCCCGGCATATCATATATGATATCCATAGATCTTTCAGCAATTATATCTGAGGTTTTTGCAGTCGCCCTACCGGCAATTAATGCCAGGTTCTTAGGCTGCATCAGGTCTATTGCCGTTTTTACTTTGGATGCATAACGAGCTTCAACAAAAGACTCATCAAGACTTACGTGGGTCCTCCTGCTCATTAGGGAATAGTTTAAATGGAATTATATCTGCTTCCTGCAGTAGTCGTGTTTTCTCTTTCTCTGTTAGTTCCGGTAATTTCTCAATAAAGGCTTTTAACTCAATCCTGTTAATTTTCGGCATACCAAGAGCTGCTGCATCTGATGTATAAATTTTAACCGGCTGTTGAAATAATTGGTCCGGAAGCTCTTCTTTGTCTTCTATATGGGTTTCTCTTAAAACAGCTGCATCAGCAATCATTTTAACCACCTTCTGAGCATCTGAGATATCCGTAACAAGCTGCATACTAAAATTAATCATCATATCAACTTTATCAGCGTAGATATTCGCCCAGGCTTTTTTAGATATTGTAGAATCACAATAAAAATACTCCAATGTATCTTCATATACCTTTTTGGCTTGATATCTTGATAAGCCGTCAAATTTAATGAGGTGTTTTAAAATAGACTCTGGGTTTCCATACCTATCGATACGCAAATACATCCCCCTTACTTTATCCATCAGGAGCACATAATTCTTTATTTTTTCTGGAGCATTGTCCAGACTTCCGTGTTCAATAAATTCATAAACATCGTGGATATCCACATCATCAATCTTCATGGCCATAAAGAATTTGTTTTAGAATATTTTGAACTTTATTTTTTTCTGATTCCTTAAGGAAGATTTGTGCAGCTGTAATATTTCCTGATTTTGCGAGCTCCAACTGCTTTTGATTAATAAGAAATTCAGCCTCCAGCTGGCCTTTATCATAGGCCTGACGGATTACACTCAAATGATCATAATAATGTTCCAGGAATGCTTTTTTATCAACGTCAAGGTATAACGCGATTTTCTCTGGAGAATAATTTACCGCCGCAAGGTTCTCAACAGCCTCGAGCTGTTCATCAGATAATATTAGCGGAAGTGGTTTCATGTAAATTTCAAAAAATCGGTTGTTATTATAAGGCTAATTATAATGACCAGGTATAATGCATCGATAAGTAAACTCCTTAATTCAGAAAAATCAAAGATTTGCCACACCTGCAAGCAAATTGCAATGATCAGAATTAATATTATTGCGAAACTAAACGGATCCATTAGTATTTTTTTAGTTTAGATGTTGTAAATAACTGCATTCTGAAATCATACAATCCTTTAGAATTCGCTAATAAATACTGCTCATAATGGGCATTCTCACTCCAATTACCAGAACCTTCAATGACAAAGTAGAAATCATGTGTTCGTAGCAGGCAAACCTTTGCATGTGACCAGGCAAAAAGGACCTTCAAATTTGCCCTCGATGAAGCCATCGCCATCAGATGTTCTATTGTAATAGGGTTCCGCTTGATCATGCTATCTGATATCAGCAACGTTACCTGTTCAATCATTCCAGAATCGTGCAGCTCTATAAGCGCATCAATTACTTTCCGGCTAATACTGTACGTACAGGCATGCAGCTCCTTTATCGGGTATCGCTTAGCTATAAAAGGGATGAACGTAAAAGCATTAAAAGAGCTGTCTGACTGCAGGAAAAAGGTTTCTTCCGGAGTCGGAATCCTGATGAGATCCTCCTCGAGAGTTGCCACCTTTTCAAAGTGTGTGGCCAGATATTTGGAAACCCAAACTCCGGGACCTTTTTCCTGCTGCTTTTCTTCAGACAGCTCTTTATAATTGAAAAATCTATTAGCCTGCATTTATACCCAGTTTCTTTTGTACCAGGGCAAGCATCTCGTTTCTTTCAGTAATCTTTTTGTTTATCTCATGCTTTTCCTCCTCAGTTGCAGTTTTTAATGCAGTATTCTTTTTCGACATATAGGAAGGGGTCTGGGTAACAAAGTTGTTAAGTTGTTTAGGAGTCATAGCATCAACTTTACGTTGCAGCGCTAAAGATGAAAATATTCTATGCTTGCCAAGAATATCCTTATGCTCTTTGTAATAATCTAGCTCAGCTGTAATTTCTTCATTATCTTCAAACCATCCCACTGCAGCTGCAGCCAGCTCTTTTTCTTCTTCCGGAGATACAACAAGTTTACCATCTTTTATATCCTTCAGACGCTGATGGCAATCTTTGTAATTATCAAGTACAGTAAGTTTGTCGGATACAAGTATTTTTAACTCTGCAGGGCAATCATCATCTTTCAGAAATGGATATTGATCACGTAGCTTTAAAGTTTCTGACTCGCTTTTGTTGACCTTATCACCTTTTGAATCAAGAATTTCAACATCACTTATGTTGATATTGGCAGCTGTCAGGTCAGGATTATCATCAAGCTTTTTTACTTCTTGATCCTGCAGTTCTTCAGAATTATCAGCAGAAGCAGTAAACTCTTTCAGTATATTATCCGGGAAAACAGTAGCAGCTATTTCATCAGCCATTAACGGAAGTATCTCAAGTATAGGGAACAGTTCCTTAATACCTTCATTTTTCATAAACTCCTCAAGGAAATTTTCACATTGATCTGTCAATGTTTCTACAAATTCCCTAACAACAGGACTAACCTTATCCATTTCCATGTCGGGGTATTCAGCTGCAAGCTTAAGACCGTGCATTAAATGAGTTTTGATAACTGGATCAGCACCTATTATAGCAATCTTCAGTTTATCATTTACCGTAAGCTCATGATACTGCACCAGTGCCAGTTCAGGAAGCTTTTCAAGGTCGGTTACACCATGCAGCTGCTGCAGGTCATATAATAGATTACCTAAAGCATAATCAGAATAACCTCCACTGTTATATGCCCTTTCAGAAGCAAGGTTTTTATTAGGTGATCTTCTGTACAATTCAAATGCCTTATTAAATTGCTCCGGTTCCGAGTCCGGTAAATTTTGAAAAAACTCGATTACTTCAGATTTCATAAGTAGCGTTTTTGGTTAAACTTTTTTCAAATGTGGCAATTGCCATATTATAAAATTGTGATATGAAAAAAAGCCTCTCAAATGAGAGGCTTTCTTAACCAACCAAAAACTAAAAAACATTAACTTCTGCTTACTTCGATCAGGTACTTTTTAGCACCATCATCGAACACCTGCAGGTTAATTACTGAATTTGCCAATCCTGTCCATACTGAACCTGATTTAAGCAATATTGCCGGTGTAGCAGATGTGCTGTTTGTTAGAGTAGCAGGAGCTACTCCACCACCTCCTATAAAGGTAACGATCTGGCCAGTTTCTACTGTAACTTCAGATGGCTCTATAGCATCAGTTACTGCTAATGACGGTAGTTTGTACTGAAGCCCATTTGTGGGATTAATTGCAAAAACCCCGCTTGTTGCAGCGAATGGTTCTGCCAATACTAAATTACCAAGGTAATGACCAGGGAACCACTCAGTAGCAATGCTTTGCTCAAATACAAGCATTTTCTTTCTGGCTTCGTTATCGTCCTGAGAAGAAGGCTTAAGCTTTACCGGTGCACACTTGGTTCCTACTACTGTCCTAAAAGGATCCGCACAGCTACCATAAATAATTATACAGTCAACACCCATCCAGTTAGCCACAAACTCTTTTGTCTCGAGATCATCACCAGGGATTTCAGTTTCAAACTTTTGTTTGACCCTGAAATTGTCATCTTCACCTTCAGTTTCATATGAACCTTTAGCCTTTAATGATGTTTGGTAGAACTGGATCATTTTAGCGTTTGGCTTCATAACGAAGCTTCCAGGAATCTTTATTTTATTAGGATCCCTTAATGGCCATGTAGCAATATCTTCAACAGCTACAATTGTAACATTCGGCTCTTTAGGAGCTGGAGCCCCGGGAGAAACTCCCGCGGGCTTAGCTAAATTTGTTCTAATATAGGTCATGATTTATTTTTAAGCAATTACACGTTTCGTCTCTCTCCAGTAACCTCCAATCAGCGTCAGCTGAATGTAATCCGCCGCTGTATCTAAAGTTGCAGCAGAGTTTAGCTTAATGTTGCCGGTAGTCGCCAAAGTAACATTTACACCTGCAGCATTAGTACCATAAATTTTAATGTTTTTGTTTTCAACTCCATTAATTACACCTGTAATTGCTGTAGTTACACCACCATTAAATCTGAAAACGCCGCTTGATTTAGCATCAACAACACCTGTGTTAAATGACACATCTGTTGTAGCAGCTACAGGAGCTGTCGTTGTGCGCTCAATTTCCTTCAGGGTTTTATCTTCGTTTACGTATAAAAGAATATAACCCGGTGTATTTAAAGCGTAATCTGCAGTAAGGTCAAAAACAGGATTATCTTTCAAAGCCTTTGCACTTGCCATCCTGTTATTACCGGTAATCTTTATTACTTGTCCAGGAACTACACCTTCGATAGCTGCTATATCAGTATTCCATTTCTCATCCATAACGATATTTGGATAAGTTACTTTAAGAATTCCAGTTGTATCATCGAATGCCGGTACTGTTACGTCGGAACCGAATACAGGCACATCGTTAGACCACACTTTTTGAACCTCAAAGTTTTCAGGCTCATCACTCGCACGTTTATTACCTACAATAATGAAACGGATACCAAGTCTATAATCTGCGAAGATGTGTGTATCCCTCTTATCATGCGTAACTGTGAATTTACCTTTCTCGCTTGTATCGTAATCCATGATCTGAACATTCTTAGACAAAGTGATACCAATAAAATCAGTATTAGTCTGATCTTTGAGAACCTGGAATCTGAAGTTAGGATAATCAACAGGGTAATTTTCCTTATATTCATACATTCCTGTATCCGTATTATAGTTTAATTGATACAGCTCACCAGCTCTTTTCCTATATGCTTTCATCCAACGATCTGAAAGCTGTATTTCCATACCTTCCTGACCTCTTTCTTCTTCAGGAATACGCTTGATCATATCTTCGATATAATCTTTAATGTTAGCATCAGTTGGAACGCCTAAGTCAAAAGCCCTATATTTCTTTTCTACATCTCTGTAGTAATACCAAAGGTATCTAAGACCATTCTGTGAATTTACGGCAGCTCCAGGCCTGTTATCATCCTCATCCGGATTGATTGAGAATATACCGTTAACCTGTCCTTTTCTGTCGTCAAGTTTTTGCTGTTTCACAAGCTCTGCCAATAGGAAGCCGATGAAAGACATTTTCCAAGGGTGAGACTTGTCTGAGTTTTTAATACGAACCCATGTGTTTTCAATCTGCTGCAGCTCGAAACCATCAAACGTAATATCAATTTTCTTTCTGAAAACCTTACCGGTTTCAGTAACAAACTTGAACCTGTTCTTAGCAGCCCAGCCTTTTTTCCTTCCTTGAACTATCTCACCCGTTATTATATATCCATCAGCTACGGTATCAAGGACACCACTTCTGCGATCCCATTCTGCAGGAAGATCTTCGTAGTCATTAAACAATGAGTTAATAACCGAAGGGTTTTCTCGTACAAAATGCTCAAGGTCCCCCTGAAGGGTAGGAATGTTAGAATCAGTGTTAAAGGTTGTGGCTTTTGTACCGCCATCTCTAAAACGCTGGTTCCACGGCCTTTTATCAAAAGCATCGTAACCTTTTGTTGAAGCAAATAAGTGTGTTGCTGAGTGCTGCATACTTTGTCTGGCATTATTAATTATTTCGAGTGGAGAATCCCCTTCAGGTTGATCCATCAGCGCCTGAAGCTGCTCGGTCATTTTTTCTTTAAAATTTTTGTGAGCTGAAGCTATGGCCTGCATTTTTGCCAGTAGATCATTTCCATCATCAGAACTACCCTGGGCAATTATTTCCAGCTCTTCAGCTGACATATTGGTTTCTGCCACTAGCGCATCAATTTCATCCTTGATGGCTTTTAATGACTGATCATTTTGTGACATATCCTTTAGTTCTTTATCAAAGCCCTGGATAAGTTTTTGAGCATAGTCGGCACCGAGATGCTCTTTTAATTTTTCCTTCTGCTCGTCAGAAAAATCAGTGCCGGAGTTTTCGGCATTAATAGGAATACTAGCAATTCCCAAAAATGCCTGGATTGCTATGGCCGTCTTAGCCAAGAATTTCCATTTCATAGATTAAGTATTAGAGTTATTAATTATTTAAAAAGTGATTTCATTTCATGTCGTATGTGGACCATATCAATAGCATCGGATAGCGATCCCTTTGAATCCACTAAACCGTATTCAATAGCTTGGTCTGTGTAAAATGTCTTACCGGTAAGAACACCAGGAGCATTTTTTTTAAGTTTTGGTCTAGTATCTACAACTGCATTCTGGAATTTTATAGCCAGAGGGGAAAGCATTTCTTTTTTGATCATATCATACTTTCCTTCAAGAGCCAATCGTAAAGCAAGATTCTTATCTTCACTTTCGTCCGGATATATTTCATGGATTACATAACCAAGACTCTCAAGAAATTTACGATTGTCTTTAAATGACAGAACAACCCCCACCGATCCAATAGTAGCTGAAAGATCGTTTTCGGCCATTAAGTGATCCACACACTGCAACATTGCATAAAGATGGGCTGAACATAATTGTTCATACAATCCAACTGAAGGCTTTTTTCTCCTTAATCCGAAAGAAACGAAAGGGGATATTGCATTTACAGCTCCTCCAGGGCCATCACCATATAAAACATAACCTATGTAGTTGGGATTAGCCTCGATCTCATCAAGAACCGCAACAATCTCAGTAGCGCCATTAGTACACCAATCTCCATATTTAATAAGTATACCTACCATATCAACGACAGCGACAGAACCTGGAGGAACTTCTAAGTGTCCATTCTCATCAGGAGATACAATTCTCTTATTTTTATCAAAAACGGTAAGTAAAGCTCCGGGCTTCAGATCCAGTTCTAATACTGCCCCAGACATTATTTTTTGTGCGATAGGTGCCCATGTAGATAAAGCCTCGAATGTGATACCCCACATCCCTTTCGCTATATCGTTTAAAAGAGGAACTACATTCATTTTGTTACTTTTATGCGAAGATGATTGAAACAGTAAACTTTAATTGTGATATGTTTTTACAGTAATTACACAAAGCCTTTCTTACGCAGGTAATACCTGCCTATCAGTATAATAACTATCAAAAAAAACAGGCAATAGTGAAAAAATGTAAACCCTGTGGACTTCACTTTTTTATCAAGGATCAAACTGTTATAATTCGATTTACTGGCCTGCTCAGCATCAATCCGGATATCTACCTTTTTCTCTGCAGCTGCAACTTTACTCTTCGTCTCTTTTTTGGTAGAGTTGGAGTTTTTAAACTTAAAAGAACCGGGGCCGGTCATAGTGAAGTCCGCTACAGTATCACCATTTTTAACCTGGACAAATCGTGCAGGAGTATAATTACCCGATCTATCAGCCACTCCGGTATATACACCTTCCACTTCTGTAGAATCGCATTCGGAAACATCTTGCGACGTGCTCTGCTCTGCAGATGATTCCTGCCCCTGAATTGTTAGTGATCCGGAAGAGGATTCACTTGTATTGACAGTAGTGGTAGTTTTCGTTTTATTCCTTGAAGCGCAACCGGCCAGACAGATGACCAGCAGCATAATTGTTACTATTCTCATATGTTAACCCAGTAATATTTTTTACCGTCAATGACCTCAAGAAATGTTTGATTCATCTTTACTTTAGTGAGTAGATCCTTCCATTCATAACCAAAGGTTTTTTCAAGATGCGGTGGATCATACAGGCTTTTCCAGTCACCACCCCACGACCAGCCAAGTTTTTTGAAGTAGTTTACTACTTCCATCCAGTCGGCAATACCATCATTATCAAAATCTTTAACGATATCCCATGAAGCTGTCTCAAAGGTTCCATTATTGTCTTTGTCCAGCAAAAGCACAATATCAAGTGCTAATCCATAATTATGGATTGACTGGCCACCTTTAGCTCCCGTTACTTTTCCAAGCCTGTTCCCTTTGGCATCAAACAATTTTGTACGGCCCTGAGCGTACAGCTCGTCCTGTTCAGCATTGGATCGTAGCGTGTATGCGAAGCGAAGCCTTACGCCTTTACCCAATAAGAAGTTATTTATCTGCTTGTAAGCCTCAAGGGCTTCCTGCCTTACTTTCGGATGCAGGAATTTAATCCTGTCTAAAGTGATCTGATCCATAGTGATTATTTTGAAGTATTGATTTTTGATTTAAATGCTATGAAAATCAGTTCAACACCTTTAAGACCACTATAACCCAATAAAAAGGCTATACCTCCAAGGATATTATCCGACAGATTAAACCAGTCGGCAACCACAGGCGTGAGGTAGTTTGCTGTAAGCCCTCCGGAAAGAATGGTAGATACTTTTTGTAACCTGGTAAGTTTTGCGGATTTATTGATGAATACATATCCGCCACAGAAACCGGCTAAGATGATAATTACATCTATACCCATATCCTTCAGGATCTGTGTAAATGCTAGGAAGAAAGATTTCATGTAAGCTGCTTTTAAGTTGTAGCAAACATAAAAGCAGCCAGTCAATTAACTTGTGATATGATTTTTAAGCGAAGTTTGTCACACGATTAGCCGGACGCATCTGCATCCTTGATAATCGTCTATCCTTTGAACGTTCCCTATAGTACAGCTGTCTCAGCTTCTCATTACAAAAACCAAATTCAAGGAGGTCGTATTTATCGATAAAAAAGTCGATGCCTTTTGTAATATTGGGTTTTCCATTATGCATGAAGCCATCCACAAAAAAAATGAAGGACAACCTGAAGATATCCTCAAGTAAATTATTAATCTCCCTGTTTACATCTGCAGGCAGTTCCAAAAAGGAGTTCGCTCCGGAGACATATTTAAAATAGTTACCCTCATACTGCTTACCCCCTTCAGGATTGTCAGCTACAGAAAGAAATAAGTTATAATGATCAACCTTAGCCGGCTTTTCAACCTTGAGCATAAACAGACGTATCATTTTCCCCAGGGATGAGGAAGTAGAAATTTTTACAGCAGTTACTGTTTTACCACAGTAAGAAGCTTCTTTTCCTTCAAATTCAAGAAAGAAGAACGGAATTAAGTGTGGCCGGATATTCACTGGAACTACGCTCATATATAAGTAAGGTTTAAATTCAATTTTTATACTTTCCTAACTACTATCTTAAAGTCTGCTGGATTTAAAGATGTGATTGCTGTAGCGCTTGGGTTTGTTACCAATGCTGTAATTTCGTTAGCTGCAGATACAAATCCTTTAAATATTAATTTTTCTGTAAGTGCATTGGTTAATATAGAGAGCGGAGGTATAATAGTAACTTCATCACCTACAGCAGCGCCGGTGAAAGTTATAAGTACAGAGAGCTTGGCAGTAGTATGCGCTCCAGGTTCTGGAAAATCTAAATTTTTAATATCGCTCAGGACTTTACCTGCCAGTGTATCAAGTCCACCGCTAAGATTACTAAGTTTATCAGATAGATTTGGTATATCGGCGATGACCATAGAATGGACGTTGCCGGTTGCTTCACTGTGACTTTTCAATTGACCTAGTGTTGCGCCGTGCGAAGATGAAGTAGCGTTTGCCATAGTAACAGTACCAGCAAATGAAGCTGCACCATTTTGTTTAAAAGTAATTACTTGCGAATTAGAAGAACTGTAAAAGCCCAAATCGCCCGCAACACTCCTACCATTTTCAATATTCCAGTCTGAACCCCCAGTTCTTGCATTATCAAGAAGCTGGATTAAAGGGAATCCTCCGCCAGCTTGACTTCTTACAGATATACCTGTATTTCCATAATTTGTTACTATGACATTCCCGCCTTTAAATACAGTACTATATCCTGCTCTAGGGGTTATATCAAGATTTCCATCTGAGTTATACAATATAGAGGCATTTTGCCCCGCAACCCCTAAATAATATCCTTTGTTATTACCTTGTAAGGTCAGGCTGCCGTTCTTTGTTTCATCTGAATATGTATGTATTACATCTGAATTGTTTGCTTTTATTTGTAACTGCTGTACATTAACCGCATGATATCCAGTGACACCGTCTGGAACAACTGGACTAACATCAAATGTCTTGGTTCCTGTTATACTTTCTGCGCCCGCTTTGTGCAAAACTGTTGTATTATCTGCTTTACTTGTTATCGCAGCTGCAACATAACCTGTTGTAGCAATTTCTTCCCAAGCATTCCAATCAGCTCCAGCTTGATACCTGGTATAAAGCCTTCCGGTGACATCGCTTATAAGATCAGTATTAAATCCTGCATTACCTGCTGTATTTAATCGTATACCAGTACCATATAATCCTATGCCAGGTCTATTTGCTGCATTTTGAAGGGCACGAATCAATGTAAATTTACCTCCTTGTGGTGTATTAAAATCTATCACATCTACAGGTGACCAATTTGCAGCATCATTTGCAGTTACGGCATTACCTGTAATTGATATAGGCCAGTTACCTGTAGCATTTGTGCCGTTTGTGTTGGCTTTACCAGCCAATGCACTAATAAGCCCGCTAACTTCTGACATACCTATTGCGAGCCATAATTTAAATGAGGAGGCTGTATATCTTCTCGCTTTTGAAGCAACATCATCATAAACCACTGCATGAGTTATACCTGATCCATCAACAGTGAAATCAGCATAAGAACTTCCCCATAGATTAGCCTGCGCAGCTACACCTGAAATATTTATAGGCCAATTACCTGTTGCATTTGCTCCGTTAGTATTAACTTTCCCATCAAGAGCTCCCTGAAGCCCCTGTATATTTGCTATTGTAAAAGTTACCGAATCTATTAAAGTTCCTGAAGGACCTTTAAACTCAAGAAGCTCCGGAACCGATGCTTTAAAATCAACCTGCTGGATCAGGTTAGATACAAATGCGCTCGCAGGAACCGAGGTCAGAACCTCGCCGGCATCGTTCTGCAGCTCGAGGCTCATAGTAGCGGAATTGAATACAAAGGTAGTACCCTCGTTATTCAGGAAAGCCAGGTTAATTGTAGCTAATGTGATACCATCATAATTCTTCAGGTACATTTCAGCTGTAGCCGGATTAACTTCTATCTCGAGACCATTCACAAAAGCTTTGGTCGCATAAGGGCTCACACCATCACCGTTATTGATCAGTTGAGAAGTATATGTGATGTAAGGAGCGACATCACTATTTGTGAGTTTTGAAAACTGTGTGGCCGTGAACTGTGTTCCGGATCCACCGTAGATGCCTTTTGCTCCAGTGAAGAATAGAATGTATGTCTTACCGCTTACACTGTAGCTAACCTGGTATTCAGAATGCTCTGCAGAGAAGTTTCTTTCCTGGCTATTTAACGTAGGCAGGAAAGTGTGGTTAGGTAAAGCTCCAAGCGAAATCGTAACCGTATTGGCATCGATACCGGCATCACCCATCTGCACATTTTCACCGACAAGCAGTTCCAGATGTGAAGCTTCAACAAGAGTACCACCTATACCCCACATTCCTTTGCCTGGCTTAAATAAATATTTATAGCGCTGCGCAGTGAAGGTTTCAGACAGCTGAATAATAGTAACTATTACAGGTGTTTGCTTTTCAGTAATTACCAACGCCATAGCGTTAAGTCTGGCTACCACATTTTCTTTTGTAGTCGTTCCTGAGATCGGTATCAGATATCCGGTAGAAATAACTCTACCGATGTTATTTTGATCCAGGCCAGCTGGACCTAAGTACAACTCAATAAGAGAGGCCCTTATCAGGTTTAAAAATTCCGCATCTGCATAATACTCTTCGCCAATGCCCTCAAACATTGCCAAGCGCTCAGGAGTATCTACTTTTTCCAGATACGCCTGCAGCTTAGTTAAATTACTCATTATTCTTCAAATAAATTAATTGGTATAAATGCCGGTAGACCACCTTCGTTTACGGGTGGTGTATATCCTAATGGGCTAATGCTAACAGTTTCAAACTGTATCTGCCCTATTCTTTCGTCGGTTTTAGCCTGAATTTTAGGCCTTACATTTTGTTCGAAGTCGTTACGCCCCATCAGTAGATGTCGATTATCTGAAAGCTTGATCTTAATGAATTTTGCTTTGACGATAGTATCCAGGCGCACAGCTCGGGAACTGCCTCCGGAAGGGAATGTAATGACAAGCTTTTGTTTGTAGATATAGCCTGCATTCGTAAGCTCGCTTTCTTCAGAGAATCCAACGGACGCACGGCCGAAATATGCTTCCTGGAATGATGCTTCGGTAACTATAGTATTGAAAAAAGTTTGGTAGCCCTCTAAGGTAGAAGGTAAAAAAGATCCTGCGAAAGCCAATTCAATTCCGCAGATAACGGGAAGTGAAGCCACTTTGGCAAACAGTGCTGACATAGATTGGTGATTTAGTCAAATATAGGCTAAATAGTCTATTTAACAATGAATTAAGACAATTTAGTATACCGATAACAAGAAAAATTTTTCAACAATAAGTAATGACATTATTGTTTCAAATGGTCAACGGGTCAACATTAAGCGTATTAATTTGATAATCAAATAAATACAACGTTGACCCGTGTTAAAAATCATGTTGAACCTACCCTGATATGTTGACCGAGAAAAAAGAGGTCAAGACGGTCAACATAAAAAACACTATTTTTTGATTAAAGTTTTTATTGAGGTCAACATTATTAGTGTATTGTAATTTAGTACAATAATAGTAATAATTAGTATAATTGTTGACCTGTTGACCAATAAATTAGTGTTTCGCCAATCTGCCTTAGTCGATTTTTTTATAATTTGGGGGCGCGGGGGAAAATGAAAAAAGCCGAGAGAACTCGGGAAAGAGGAATAGAATTAGAAAGGTGTCACGCTCCCGCGTGACGGATTTTTCGTAATCTGCTGCCGCAGATTAAGCCAATGAGAACGAATATGAAAGTACGAACGCTATCACAACAGAACTCCATCGAATTTTTTAATGTGGATGATTCCAACCCTCTCCACTTGCAATTTGTGGGCGATATCAGTCATGGTTTTCCCCTACCGAGCGAAGATTATATGGATAAATTCATCAGCCTTGATGAAGAGCTGGTAAAACATAAAGATGCTACCATATATGGCCGGGTAAAAGGTGACAGTATGAAGGATGCCAACCTTGAGGAAGGAGATGTACTGATCATTGACCGCGCCGTTAAGGTAGAAAGCGGTGAGATCGGCATCTTCCGAATTGACGGTGACTTTATATGTAAGCGCCTGTATATTTTCACCGATCGTGTAGAGCTGCATCCGGCCAACAAACGCTTTAAGGTCCATACTTACGATAACGACAACTTGCCCTCCGATTTTCTTTGCATCGGCCGTGTAATGTATACCATAAAGAAAACGCGATGAATTTCAACGAAATGTATGCCCTGGTGGACTGCAATAATTTCTTTGCGTCCTGTGAGATAGCTTTCGACCCGAAGCTATACGGGAAACCTGTGGGTGTACTTTCTAATAATGACGGCAATATCGTTGCACGTAGCCCAGAGCTCAAGGAGCTGGGTGTTAAAATGGGTACTCCCCCATTCCAAATTCGCGAGCTGCTGAGCACTTACCAGGTCGACCTGCTATCGAGCAATTATGAGCTATATGGCGATACAAGCCAGCGCGTATTCAATACGCTATGCCGCTTCTCTCCGGAAACGGAACGCTATAGTGTCGATGAAGTATTCCAGAAGTATTTCGGTTTTAAATACGCAAGCCATAAAGTATTAGGAGCAGATATCAGGAATGCGGTAATGCAGGAACAAAACATTCCGGTATGCGTAGGTTTCGCCCCTACCAAGTCACTCGCGAAGATTGCCAACAAAATTGCCAAGAAATACCCATACCTCAATGGTGTGTGCGTAATCGATACGCAGGAGAAGCTCGATACAGCCTTAAAGATGACGAAGACCGAAGATATCTGGGGCATTGGCCGTGCGCATACTAAGCGCCTGGACAAACTCGGAATTGTAACGGCCTATGATTTTGTACATAAGCTACCGGTAGAATGGGTGCGAAAGAATATGACAGTGGTGGGCGTGCGTATGCAGCGAGATCTCAGCGGCGAACAGGCTATTTTCTTTGAGGATATCAAACCCAAGAAGCACATTATATCCTCCAAATCCTTTGCGAAGAATACAAATGACCTCACTTATATATTGGAGCGTGCCGCCAGTTATGCTTATACAGCAGCAGAAAAATTACGCAAAGATAACAGCCACTGCAAAGAGGTGTTTGTCCAGGTGCAGACCAACTGGTTCCGTGAAGACCGGCCTCAGGATTTTGAAGGTATCAGTATAACGCTGGACTATCCTACCGATTCTGCAATACAGATATGTAAAGCTGCTACCGATGCGCTGCGCCGCATTCATAAAGAAGGTTACCTGTATAAGAAGGTTGTTGTTGGACTCAGCCGAATCACTCCGGCCGGTACGCCGCAGCTGGCGCTCTTCCGAAACGAAAAGCCGGGCGAAAGCCAACTAATGAAGGTAATGGATACCATTAACAAACGCCAGGGAAAACACAGTGTGATGCTGGGTAGCATGGACCCAAAAGAACCCATTAAAATGAAACGCGGGAATCTCTCTAAACGTGCATCAACAAAATGGGATGAGCTGATTGAAATAAACTGTACGAAATAATTATGTGCTACAAATATAAACGACCTGAAGATAAAACACAGACCGAGGTAGAATTTGATGCACGGTTCAGCCGTCCTGAATATTTCAATCCATCAAAGGATATCGTTAATGGATTTGATTACCCGATGATGCCTATAATTCTGGACAGTAGCCCTAACCTTATCATCGAAGGGCAATGGAAGCTAATACCACCTTTTGCCAAAAGCGATAACCCAAAAGAATACCAGGCCAATACATTGAATGCCCGTATCGAGGAACTACGAAATAAGCCTTCCTGGAAAGATTCAGCCGATAATCGCTGCCTGATCCTTGCTCAGAGTATTATTGAATACCATCATATAGATGTACCCGGAAAGAAAGCTCCTAAAACCGTTCCTTATGAGATTTGGAGACAATGTAATAAACCTATGGGAATTGCAGGTATTTACAACATGCGCAGCGGTGTGCCGACGTACTCAATGGTCATGACTGACGCCAATGCGCTCATGGCAACAGTACATAACAGCGCTGAACGTATGCCGGTAATATTGGAAGGTGACGAATATTTACGCTGGCTAACAGGCGAGGATGAATTAAATTTTGTTGATCGATCTCTTATAGAACTGCAGGCGATTATGATCGGAGATTCTTCTGAGGAACAGTTGACATTATTTTAGTTAAATCAAACCTTTCATAAGCATTTATAATAATCTGCCGCGCTTCGGTTTTAAACGAATTTTTACGCGTCGAATCTGAATGTGTATAAAGACGCTCGGCAGATCTGAATTGGGAAATAAAAAAATTCAATAGCGTAGTGTGATCCCGAGAAAATACTATGCGCTCGTCTGTATGCAAACGCAAGACAATATCAGTGTAGCCATTGATATTGAAGGATTCAATATTCGCACGCCTGATATTCAGTGTTGGCTTTTCTGTTCCACTACCCATAAATATGGACAAACCATTATCAACAGCGTTAAATACCGCATTCCAGATCTCCCCCTGGCGCTTTTTCGCTAACATATATGGAGGAATCTCTACCTCTGGCGGCAAAAGGAATCGTACAAAACTTATATGTCCATAATTATTGATCATTTTCCATAGTATTAGCCGAATTGTCATCACGTTTTTCTCCAGGCTCTGCCCTGAACTCAGGCGCAATTGGTTCATCCGGATATAAATATTCAATCTTTAATATCTGATAACCATATACCGACTCAACTGGAGTGATAAGGTTTCCTTCCTGAAGACCAAACATTATATCATCGCGCAGTGCATCATCAGTAGGCATTTCTGAAAAATGGCCTCCGTAAATAACATAGGTGCTGTATGCTTTTGGACGTTGTAAAAGAGAATGCAATTCATCAGTCAATTCCAGGTTACCTTCAAATATGGTAATGATCTCCGGTTTCTTAACAGAACGCATTGCATGATACAGCTCATTGGGAGCTACATTCTTTTCAACCTTCAGTTCTTTACCTCCGGGTATGTAAGTAATTGCCTTGTAGTAAGCCATAATCAATCAATTAGTAAGCAGGATGTATTTCGATGCCTATTGTGCTTTTCTGCATAGGTTCATCCCCGATGGTGTAAAAATACATAATTTCAGGTTCACCTAGTTCCAAGGCATCCATAACGTAATGAAAAAGGTCGTCACCCCCATCATGCCAATCAATAGCTTCTTCAGGATGCTCCGGATTATGAATTTCAAGGCGCACTTCCATTAGGGTGTGATTTTCGATAACAGGCTCATTTGTATCACAGGGATTATCAATTTCCTCTCCGTGTATCTCTTCCCAACCACACATTTCCACTCCCCCTGCACGTAGCAGCTCAACAATTTCCTTCATCAACTCGCCATTCGTGTAATTGGTAGCCGTACTAGTGTTCAGCTGACTCTCATATTTAAAGGTAACAAGCACTTTTTTCATACTTTCCAATTTTATTCACTCTAAGATACGTAATACTGTGTAAAAGTGTGTAGTAATTAGATTATTGTTAACTTCGTGGAAATAACCAATAAATTTAAAAACATGGCACAAATCCCTCAACTATATATGAATACTGTTGTGGCAATAGGTTCAGCAACTGCACAAGGCATGCATTGGATTGGAACCGGCTTTTTGTATGGTGACGCTATTCCCCAGGCAGATGGCAGCACAAATTACAAGATATTCCTTGTTACAAATAAACACGTTGTTGAAGGACTAAAAACAGTCCACTTAAAATTTAATCCCACCAATGGTCAGGCAGGTAAAGATTATGAATTGATTTTACTTGATCATGAGGGTAACAATTATTGGGTTGGACACCCAGATCCAAATGTAGATGTTGCTATAATTGAGGTTAATGCTCATTTTTTGAACGAGGAAGGTATGGTTTTCAATTTCTTTGAATCAGACAATTTTTCACATACATCCGAACAAATGATGTTATGCGGTTACTCTGAAGGAGATAGTGTGTTTGCAATGGGGTTTCCTATGGGAATAGTTACAGACCGTAAATATGTGATTGTAAGAGGAGGTATAATTTCACGTATTTCTGATTTGTTTGAAAACAGAAGTAAAGATTTTATTATAGATGCTCCAATATTCCCTGGTAATAGCGGTGGGCCTGTAATTAGCTCTACAATATTTAATGATGAAGGTAAAGAAATTGTAGCTAGCAAGCTAATTGGGATAGTAAAACAATATATTACATTTAAAGACATAGCTGTAAGCCAACAAACAGGTAACCCAAGAATAATTTTTGAAGAAAATTCCGGATTGACATTGGTTGAACCTGTTGACAGGATCAATGAAACAATCACCGAGTTTAAAAGAATTGTTTCTGTACTGGAATTACAACAGCAAAACCCCGCTAATTAGCGGGGTTTTGTAATATATTTGCTTTATGACACCCGAAGAAATAAAACGCTACTTTTTACACAACCCTCCTCCGGAAGAAGTCGATTGGAAACCTTACATGAAGATTGCCAACTCACAAGGCTTTCTGAACCACACCTTTGTTTTAATCCATAACCATAAAGGCAAGCTCGAAGATTGCCCGGCATGGTGGAGGCTTAGAGAATTTTACCAGGATATGAAAAAGCTGAATGAAGCAGCACAATAAAAAAGCCTTCCGGAACCACCCGGAAGGCAATAATTCAAACGCAATTTCCTAATCAACTAGGGATAATGCGATGTAAAAATAATAAAACCCCGCTAATTCGCGGGGTTTTTTCTTTATACATTTTCCTCTCCGGTATCCTGCTGTTCAGTCTTAGGCGGCTTCAACCCTTTAGCCTTCACCTTGTCAACTGAGAGCTGCGCATAGTAGGCTAAATCACGCCCCCTATTGAGTGCAATAAGATTTAGATAGTACAGGGTATCAGCCACCTCCTTATCAAACGCCTCGCCACCGTCTTCATCTTCTCGGACTATCATTACACCTGGAGCAAAATGTGGATTAGCTCGAAAGTATTTCTTCAGATCGTCGATTATCGAAGCAATACCAACCGCAAGAGCTTTCCTTTTTTCGTTCTCATCACCGTCAAGATCGTAGAATATGACTTCGTTTAGAACCTCGCCAGCTTCACCGAAAAGCCCGAGTAAGGCAACGGGATTAAGCTCTCCCAACTTATATCCATACTGCAGCTGCAAATCTGTTAGCTCTTTAAATGGATCCATCTCCCTTTTCTGTTTTAATTGATATTGTAATACCTAACCCGGAGCGCACCTGGCTCACAGTCCCGAGCTTCAGAACCGCCTCCAGTTGCTCATGCTGAATTGCATTCTTTATATTTAACCTGGTCAGGTTGTAGTCATGAAATTCAGAGCTTGTAGGCTTTGCATCACTTCCGAAAATTTCTTTTAGTCCTTTGGCCACCTCTGCCGGTGACAATACTGTTTGTGTTACTGTATTTTCCATAATTAATTGACGATTCCCTATACTTCGCGAGGTGTTAATTATTTTTGATTAAATGTTTCCTGGTACCACTTCAGATAAACATTACATTTTTTTAAGATTTCTGCATCTTTTGAATCAATCTCATCTTCACGACAGCTAGCAATTACATTCGATACAAAATAGTGGGTTTCAAAAACAACATCATACGCTGCCGTGAGAGCTTCATAAAGAGAATTGTCATTAGGCATTATCTTCAGGGTATGATACAGGCACCACGCTGTCAAGTAATCCATAAAACTCATCATTCCCACATGTCGGGCAAACAAACTTATGACCACACTTTGTCTTTTTCTTTGATTTTTCAGCCATGGAACCCTGCCACTTACATTTTCTCTTGGTACATTCATACTTTGTGGGTTTCTCTCCAAATCGGGTATATTTTCTTTTAGTCATTTGTCACGACATTAGGTTTATAAAAAGCTATCGCCTCCGGAGTCCACACTGGTACACCATTAGCAAACTCAACCTTCGGATAGATTTTACGTATAGAGCCCTGGACAATTTCAGGAGTATAGTCAACTTCAAACTCCAGTGATCCCATTACTTCGTAAACCGCGTCTTCCTGATTGTCGCTCTCGAGCTTTTTATAATTAAGTTCCGGAACATTTGAAAGACACATCCAACCATCACTATTATTTGCATGGCCGAAGATCAGTTTGAACCACAAGCCCATCCCGAGCTTGTATTCACTATGGGTAATGTCGTATCTCATGATAGATATCCAAAGATTGTTGCTGCTTCTTCTCCAATAGATAACAGATTAAAATCGTTTCCAAAATCATCTTCGCTGTCTTCATCAACTTCCTCCTCAGCATAGGCCTTTTTTAAATACGCATCCAGCTGATCATATCTATCAATTTTCCTTTGAATTTCCGTAGAAATCATGGTATTAGAATTAGCACTCAGCACCGGCTTTAGCGAAAGCAATAAGCAGCTTGTAACCGTTACATTAATTACTTCAAATTCTTTTCCTCCTATAAACTGAAGGTAGTAATTATAGTCCGGAGCTTGTTCTTTTGCAGAGCCCTTATATTCGGCCACGGCATCAGTAAATAGCTTATCCACTGCAGCTTTCGCCTGATCCATTGAATCGCATAATGTAAAAGCCAGGCTTTTACTTTTCTCGAGAATAATCTCCTGCAACTTGTTTTTGGTAACGTAGGTTGCTGCTACGGTAATAAAGTACTTTTTCATGGTATAATAATTTGGTTATCTTAAAATAAAAAGGGGACTTCCTCCCTGTACACAATACACTTGCGAATATGTACAGGTCTTAAGTCAGCATGTTCTGTAATCGACCAGGCGAGGAACTGGGCAGTTTCAAGTTTTTCACAGTCAGCGTAGAGCTCTATGTAACTATCAGATGATGTTGTACCTTCTACAACTGAATATACCTCGATAGCCATTAGTTCAGCATTTGTTTTTCTTCCTGCAGCGCGTTTATAATTTCCCTGAGTCCAAAATGCCTGATGCAAATTGCCTCGCCATAGTCCGGGAATCGTTTCATTTCAATCATGAAATGATACAGCTCTTCAAAACCAATATCTACAGCTCTACAGTGCGATTTTATTTTCCTCCAGGAATATTCAGTATTACAAACCAATGCACGCACCTGAAGTAGCCTTTCCTGCAGTTTTAAAATAATATGATCTGTGTTAGGCCCTGGTAGTCCGGCTGCTTCATTTTTAACCTTCCTGAAATATATTTCAGTGTCTGTGGTTGTTGTCAGCTCTGAGAGATCCCTAAGTATAGAATTCATCAGAGCTGATTTTTCAGCTGCTTCCCTTGCATGATTAAATAATCCTGGCAGCGCTACTATTGCTGAAGTAAATGCGAATATTTGGTTTTGAAGTTTTGTTATAGTCTCTCTCATGATCAATATTTTATTTCGGTCCAGTGAATAATCTTCTTAATGCAATCAGTATCGAACCACTCAAAAAAATCATCCGGAGAATCAAAACCTTCATTCCTTGAGAGCGTCAGAACCTCCCAGTTCTGAAGTACACGCCCATCAACCGAGACAACAGCATCAAGTCGCCAAAAACCTGTACATCCTATCCTGTCAATCATTATAGTTTGGGTATTGGTACATTCTAATGATGGTGCGATGATCAGATCTAAGTCATCTAAAAAATGAATCTCAGTTCCCGGATGTATCTCGTCATTTTCATCTGTCCGGATTGTATGGTATTTTGGATTTACATGGCCAACAAGCGCTATCTCTGCAGGAGTAAGTCGTTGTAGGTGCTGTATGTACTTTGAGGACTTAAGATTATTAAGATCCATCTTTGCAAAACCCTGCCATAGTTTTGCTTTAAAATCTGTAGGTAGCCCTCCCAATATTGGCATGTACTTAGGGAAATTTGAGGCAAATTGAAGCTTCATTAATTAGCCAGGCTTACAGTAAACTTCCAGTAAAAAATATTCTCCCGCTGCAGTAGCTCCACTTCCTCGATTACAACTTTAACGTACTGATCCAGTATATAAGTTTCGCCTTTGGCGTAACGGGATGGATGCCAATTTATAGGAGATTCACCTGAAGTATTAGGTACCCACCTAACCCACGCGCGTGTAACACCTTCAGCTGTGGCAATATTAGTAACCTTATGAACCCCGGTCTCATGCCTTGGTAATTCGAATCCTTTAAAATCTTCTTCAAATGTTGTTAGATTTCTGTTAGCAATCTGAAGCTTTTGTGTTTTGCTTAATACTATTTTTTTCATAATCAGTCATTAAAATTTAATTTGTTTTGCTTGCCCGGCCTCTTCGGTTCCGGCTTGAGTAATTTAAATTCGGGATAGTAGAACCTGGTCAGCTCGTAAGAGCCATCTTCCTTGTACACCTCCCTTATAATTTGCTGCTTAGTGATTTCATAAAGGAGATAGTAATCCTGGTCTTTACGCTTGAATAAGCTTTGATTCAGCTGCAGCGCATAATACTTCCTGTTATCGATCATTATGGTACCGGCATAAACTGCAGGGAGTTTAAAAATATCTATGGCGTTGTTTCGCGTTTCAGGTCCTTTGCCAATTTTTAATATTTTGGTACCAGGTTTATACCCAATCATCTTATCCTCCCTGAAGCGGATATTTATACCCTGGATGCCCATCGAATTGTATATCATAACTTTTTCAAAGGGAGATATTGAAAGTACCTTTTGGATCACGTAGCCATAATTTTCAACCAGGGCATCTACCCTCTTCTGATCCGTCTTACCTAATTCCATTCCTTCAGGAATGTCAATTCTCTTTTTATGAGAATCTATATGAAGTATCGGCTTTAGCGCACGCTGCAAATGATACCTCCTGTTATACTGGGTTTCGTGTTCTCCTACTGTCATGATGCTTTTTTGATAGGGTTTAACTCAGGAAAGTGCTGCAGGCTTTTGTGCTCCAACACATAAGCAATACCGCTTTTGATCTGTCCGTTCAGGTCTTCAATATTTGTTTCTTCAGTCAGTAGGTAAGCACCTGTGATCTGACCGTTCAGCAGTAAATAATAGGATAGGCCATATCTGAGAAACTGTTTCATGATTGTAAAGTCAGCTGATATCGCCCGCCTATAATGCAGTGTACTGGAGATAACACCCTCACCTTTTCTGAAATATGGTACATACACCATACCATATTGTATTTGAGCAAATACTTCAGTAATGTATGTATCCGGATATCCAATTTCAAAAGGTCCTTCAAAATGCCCATCAGGATATTTCACAAAGTAGCTCCTGTTTTCAATCAGTGTACCTCCCACCCTGTCAATAAGGTCATCTATCGCAGCTGGCCTTAAGTATCCTGTCGCTTCCATGTCAAGAGATAAGTTCTCTAAAGCGTTTGACCATAGTGTAATTGATGAATACCGATGGAGCCTGAGCACCCTCACTGATCAATACACGTAAAATTTTCGCTGCTTTCATGACCTCCTTTATGGAGTTACAGCCTCTAGCAATTTGTAAAATTTCGGTTTCTGTGTACATAATATAAAATTTGGTTATCAATAATTCTTTTAAAAAAATAGTCCGTCACCATCAGGTTCTACACCTGCAGGTTGCAAATCTAGATTGTTGTATCCGGGAGTATGTTGAGGCGATCCCGGGGAAGCTGTCGGTACCTTAAAATCACGTACCAGATTTACCATTCCCATTTTTTCCATCATATCATAATTGAATGCATAGCAGCTGCCTGATCCATTTTCAAAATGCATTGCCGGCACCATGCCTATGAAGTAAGTTTTACTCAAGAAGTATCCTCTCAGCGTACTTTCTCCGATTGGTTCTTCACCTTTCCGGCGCGATACTTCAACCAGATAATCCTGATGCACCTTACCAAGTCTCAAGAAGAGTATCCTGTCACCTTGGGGATTAGACTCCTGTTTTGTTTCTTTCTTATTAAGCCTGATTGTAAATGTGGCTTTAGGTTCTATGATGAATTCTACACCACGATGTATTCGCTTTTGATCAACCAGGAACTCAAGTATCTGCCAGAACTTAGCTGTTCCTTCAGTTTCGGATATCATATCAGATGATGAAACGATCATCTTTTGGCAGGTGCTATAAAATTCATCCCATGTAAATGGAAAAGAGAACTTATTCCATAGTATTTTCATGGGCGCCATGACAGAAATAAAGTTGTTTAGCATACGCTCCATGTAACCCGAGTCCATAGTTTTAACCAGGTCGCGATTCAGTTCCTCGATCACTGTGGATAGTGATAATTCAACATCAGTTCTATACTTAAGCAGCTCCAAAAGCATTGATGTCATTCCCTTTCGCTCGAAAGACTTCAGACGTCCATAGGTTATTTTTTGTTCCGGATTATAGTTTGCTTCCTGAAAAGCCATTGTAATTGATCGAGATGTCAATGAGTTATCATCACGGGTAGAAAGGTACTGGGACAATATTATACATGCCGACTGAACCTTTGTAACCGTAGTGGACTTATCTCCGGAAACGTTACCCGTTTCCCTGCCCCTGTTATCAAATGCAGCCTTTAAAGTCTGGAATTTTGCCTCGTGGATCTGATCGGTAAACTCCTCCAGGCCTACAGCAATATTTTTTATCCTGGACACCATTCTGAAGAAACCAACCATGGTACCGGTATTAAGGTCAAATGATTTCTTGCCTGGTGTAAATACCCAAGTTAATGATTCAGAGAAAGTAGTTTTACCCGATTGACGTTGGCCAGTTAAAAACAAATGGGGGAACGTTGAGAACTGGTTTACTATGATATCCCTGAATGTAGCCGCCACAACGAAAGCAATGCCCACCATAGCTTTTTCACCATAGACTTTATACATCAGATCCATCCATTGATTAAAGACTATCTCAGAGGGCTTAAATGCAAACTCCCTAACTCCTTCGAATGCATCATCGTCTTCACGCCCTCCAAGATTGATCTTTGAGAACGCAGGCGAGTAAAAGGTCTCGATTTTCTGCTCGATCCCTTTTTCTTCGTCTGCTTCCTTAACAACTACATCAACAATCCCATAATCATCAACCGGAAAAAACTCACTATTATAAACAACACCATTCGCAAATGCATAAAAACCTTCAGGCTGTTGGCCAAGTGTGTACAGCTCGTGCGCAGTCCTGAAATTATATAGCAGCCTGTTCCTGAATTGTGTAAAATGTACATTACTTACACCGGATTCAAACGTAAAGTTGAAACCATCTACAATTTTCTCTTTGAACTGGCCGAAATTGGATATCTCTTTATTGTTTAGGGCAAAAACAGTGTTTTCCCCCACCTTGTTACAAAATTCAATAAGCCGTTTCCCTTCACCTTTAGCAGACCTTACAACGAAAAGTGGATTAATAACGAAGTTGGTACCCTTCATAAAATACTCACGATCAGTCTTAAAGTAAATGCTCATTTCCTCCGGAGAAATTACATAACCGTCACGCTTGAATTGCACAACATCCCCATCCTGCGGAAATCCAAAGGCTACAAGCTCTGTCTTTTCGTCGTCATATATTTTTTTCTCCAGCTTTTTTATAGCCTGGGCAGCATTGTGAAGCTGAGTGATCCGGGCAGTCATATCCTTAGCACTAACACTAAGTTTTTTTGCACACTCTTTTGCGTATTCCTTACGCTTAATTTCATCCTTAATTTTTAAAAGACTCTCTGCGATATTGGTAACAGCATCAGATTTATCATGAGCTGTTTCGGCTTTTTCAAATAGTCTGAGAGCTTTCCAATGTAATGCATCATAGGTATTAGAATCAAGCCATGCCTGTAACTCCTCACCTTTTTCTTTAGCCATAGTATCAGGATCTTCACCGTCCGGAAGTTCCACCACTGAAACTTTTAACGAAGCTTCTAGCAACAGATCTATATCACGATAACACGCAGCCTGTCCTGCTTTATCACCATCACGAACTATGATTACATGGGAACACAGTTTCTTTTTAAAAAGAAGAACATGCTCAGGGGTTAATGCAGTTCCGCATGTGGCAACTGTATTACTTACATTTTTGTCATGGAAAGCTATTACATCGGTATATCCCTCAGTTAAATAAGCCTGATTGCGCCTAATGATTTCAGCACGCCCCTGGAATAACCCGTACAGGACAGTTTTTTTATCATAATGCTTAGTGTCGGGGGAATTAAGGTACTTAGCAGATGTTTTAGCTTTTTCATTAGACGCACGGCCACCAAAACCAATTACCCTACCACGTACATCGTGTATAGGAAACATGATCCTGTCATTATTAAAATCATAGGTTCTATCGCCTTGAGCTTCTTTAACCAGACCAACTTCAATGCCATCTCTTAATCTGCCTTTTTCTTTTAGCGGAGACGTGATTTCATTTGAGTTCGGTAATGAGTAGCCTATCTGGAACTGATCATGGGTGATATCCTGATATCCTCTATTGGCCATGTGCTCTTTTGCCCAATGATCAGTTGGCAGCTCTACGAAATTATTGAGATATTTTACACTAACTTCCTGTAGCAGCTTACGCTGTTTTTCAAACCTGTTTTGTATTTCTATTTCTTCATCGGTCTGATGTTCCCTCTGAAGAATAATATTTGATAATGATGCAACTTTCTCTACAGCTTCTATCCAGCTCAGTTTTTCGTAGGCCATCACAAATGAGATTGGGCCAACGCCGCCATTACCTGTAGAAAAATCTTTCCATACCTGTTTTACCTTTGAGGCCATGAAAGACGGCGATTTTTCAGAAGTGAAAGGAGAAAATCCTTTATAATTTACACCAGCCTTTTTAAAACCCTGAATTTGGTATTTCTCCAGGATCTCAATCAGGTCTACGTCGAGTACACGATCAATGCTTTCTTTGGTAATCATTTATAGGCTGGCTGAAGTGTTATTGAATGCGATTGAATACTCATTATTCAGCTCCTCGAGCTTGCGTTCTAATGCCGGACGCTTAAGCAGTTCCTGTTCTACCGTAAAATAATTCCTGTCCTCCAGCTGAAGTATCTCAGCTGCTACTTTATTTATTTGAGATTGTATTGCTTTAGTATCCATGTTGGTTGGGTTAAGGTTATATCACTCCCGCGGTCAGGCGGGAGTGAACCAGTTTAAAAGTCAAACCTATCTAAATAGGCGGGGTAAGAACGTAGTATCCGGACAAGCCGAAATATTTTAAATCTGTATCAGGTTTAGCGATACAGCAATAAGCGTGAGCTCTTGTTTGGTGAACACTCCTAACTTATCGTGCAATTGTTTTTTTAGTAAATGAAATGTTCCAAGAGGCAGGAACAGTTCTTCAGCAATAACATCATTGGTTTTATCACTGACCGATTTCTGAATTATCTTTATTTCAAGACTATTTATAACCTTATTGTTATAGGTAAGAGGCTTGCAGATAATTCCATCACCCGGACACAGGTCACGTTTTGGACAATCCCAATACTCACCCTTCTGCATTATTCCTTCTTTTATATCCGGAACAAAGTCAAGTCCTGAAAAATTACACCTGCAGTATTGCTCCACTCGCATCATCTCAGAATCCGGATGCATTTGCATAAGTATTACTTTGGCAGGCTCATCTGCTTCAATAGTTTCACGTACCAGCTGCAGGTAAGGATATGGAGTTGCATAAAAAGGAATAATCTGGCCGGCATTAAAAGCCTTGAATTGTCCATTTGGTAGCGTGAAGAATTCAATTGAATCACAAAGGATTCCGGGATAAATACTATTAGTGCTCATAGACTATTTTGTAGTATTAATAAGACTTCCTAAATTATCCTTCGCAGCTTTCTCCTCATTAGCCATCAGCACAAGCTCTGACATAATGCGAGTAGAATTTTTTGCCGACCTTCCATTACGGACATTTCTTACAACATCGGCAGAAACTATTAACCCTTTATCTCCTAATCGCTTAACCACCTCAGTAGAATAATGGTCGGGTAGGTTATCTGATAAGAGCTCGTCGATGTCGGCTTTATGTAATTGCATAACTCTAACTTGTTTTTTTATGTATATATTTGTTTAACCGTGTATAACTAAGTACAAATATATAGACAAATTAGACTATTATTTACAACATAATAGTCTTTTTAGTCTAATTTAGAATGAATCTAAATGAGTTTAAAGGATAAGATTAATGATTTTTTGAAGTCAAAGGGGATGACTCAGCAAGATCTAGCCAACGCCTTAGACCTTAATTATCAGCGTATGAACAAGAATATTGCGGCTGGTAAACTTACAATTGAAGTTGTATTAGGAATGGCGAAGCTGTTCCCTGAAATAGACATGAATACTTTAACACGTGAAGAGAGTAGACAAATTAGTCTACTAAATGAACCTATTGCAGAATATAAAACAAAGTCCAGAGCGGAAGTTTTAGTTGATGAAATAAAGCAACGTGTTTTTGAATTAGATGAAATCGTATCACGGAAATGATACGCAGTTGTTACGTAAAATATATAAACCATTAAATATTAACTGGTTGCGGAGATATGAATAATCCAGTCGAGGTCACTTAGAGAGACAACTATCAAATAGTTGTCTCTTTTTTTATGCCCATAAGAATCTCTTTATCAAACTTTTACAGCCTAATATTTTATGGTTTGAGTTTTTTCATAAGAAATTCTTAGTCTGTTTGAAATAGACAGCCTAAAAGTGCTTTATTTAGAGGTTTAGTCGGAGTTGAACGGTGGTTCTAAATCTCATTAACGATATGGTATTTTTTTATCTCTTGGTTTATCGTAACTTTTTGATACTAAATATAATAATTCCAATATAATTTCGGCTTCCTTCTCATTTACCTGAATGCCGTTCTTCGAAAGAATAATAACGGCTTTTTCTACTGAAACATTCTTATCAATGAAATTCATGATTTTTATTAGTTTTTCGGTTACTTTTTTTTGATAATATTTTTGAAAATGCTTGATTTAAATCTAAATAAAGAGTTCCTGTTTTAAAATCAACATCAGTGGGTGGAATAAGATTTACAAGATGTCTTTTATCTGAGGTATCAAATTCAGAAAATCTTTGAAAGATGTCTACTAATGATGTATCTTCTATTTGATTTTTTTTATCAATAGCTTTTAATTTAAACACAATATCACGTGCTTCCTTTTTAAAGTTTTTAATGTTAACCAGATTCTCTTTTTTTAATTCATTGTAGTCATCAATTTTTAATATTCCTGCTATAAATAATTTTCTGCCTCGAGAAAGGGTTAGCCCCTCCTCTTTTATTTTCCTCTCTAATACTTTTTGAGAGTATATATAACTTGCTTTCTCTTTCTTAATATTTTGGTCTTCTAAAATATTCTTAAACAATTCAATTGTATTATTTGAGAGTATCAATTGTTGAAGCTTATTTCGATAGCAATCATTAAGAAAAACTGCATCTATCCTTGTTCTGCAGCCATCATGACAATGATAATATGGATATTTTTTTGACCTCCCTTGTGAAACACTTCCACTAAGTTTTCTACCACAAATAGGACAGATTAAAAGACCTCTAAGAAAAAATAATGATTGTAAATCATCTCTTTTTGCAGTAGTTCTTCTTTTTGTATTAATAACAGATTGAACTTGATTAAACAAAGACTCAGATACCAATGGTTCATGTAATCCTTTTATCAATTGCTTTTCGCTAGAGTCTAGTTTGATTGGAATAAGTCCACAATAAACTGGGTTGTGCAAAATCCTGAAAAAGTGTGATCTTGAACATAGTAATCCTTTATCATTAGCTATTTTTATGATTTCAGATATTTTATGATCGTTTTTGGCAACCTGATAAAATGCCCATTTTATAATTTCGGCTTCCGGCTCTTTAGGAGCGATAGCTTTTTTACCATCCATTGATGTTAAATTGATAAACCCCAATGGTGCCTTACCAGGATATCAACCCATCAGCTTCGCTCGACGAATGCCGCTTGCAGTATTTTGAGCTCTTCGAGTATTTTCTGCTTCGGGAACAGCTAAATAAACAGCCAGCATAACTGTACTTTCCGGAACAAAGAAATCAATTGGTTGGTCTATAGCCATTGCGGTTGTTTTATATTTCCGAAGCTTACCGATCATTTCGTAAGCATATTCAACATTACGACTGAATCGATCCCATTTGATAAATAATATATTTTTATCTTCTCCTGATGATTTCTTTTTAATTTCTGAAAATAACTGTTTCCATTCGGGTCTATTGAAATTCTTTGCAGAGAAATCTTCCCTATAAATTCCTTTAACTTGGATATTGTTGTATTTACAATATTTCAATAATCTGTCCTCCTGTTCCGGCAAGGAGTAACCTTTTCTTTTTTGTTCGTCCGTACTTACACGAACATATAAATAGGCTGACTTCATATAATTAATGTATTTGTAAGATTATTAATAATTAAAATATATGAAATGGTTATTTCTAAAAGCATTTTATATATTCTAAAGTAAAACGCTATACACAATAAAAAGATTTCGCTTCTTTAGAAATCCTCAACATTAATAAATATAATACAACATAATATTATGGGAAACCGTAATCTTTAGAAAACTTCCAAATACATTTACTTTAAAAAATCAATACATGCTCTGGACGACCGAATTATTTGTATTTTAAGTATATGGTCAAAAAGGAAACGAGAACTGTCATTTAACACATCTTAGCCTATATCATAATAGCAATTAAGTGTTACCTTGCATTAGATTAGAACAATAAACACTATCCCAACATTGCATCGGTCACATTTGGTCAGACAAGGCCTTTTCGCTTCCGGAATAAGGTGGAAAAAAGCCTTGCTCAGTTAGAAGTGCCTTTGCACCACGGAACTTTGCTTGTAATGTCAGGAACGACCAATACCTTTTGGGAACATCATATCCCCAAATCGGCCAAAGCGATGCTTCCAAGGATCAATCTTATGTTCCGACAGATTAAAACACGATGATTCATTTCCCGGATTTTACTAAATTCGCTAAAATCTTCCATGTATGTCCTACTACGATTTTACAACGCTTAATGCTACTGATTTTGAAAAATTGGTTTGTGATTTACTAAATGCAAATGAGGGAAGCGGCAAACTTGCATTCAATGCTTTCAAACCTGGAAGAGATCAGGGAATCGATCTTTTAAAAAGCACACTTCAAGCAGACTATGCTGCAATTGTCCAGGTGAAACATTACGCTGGCTCATCGTTTTCAAAATTAAAAAGCGACCTTCAAAAAGAACGCGTTAAAGTCGATCTGCTTAGACCATTGCGTTACATCGTAGCTACATCCCAAGGGCTGACACCAGAAAATAAGGATAAAATCAAAGCTATATTCAGTCCTTATATACAAGCAAGTGCCGATATTCTTGGCAGGGATGATATCAACAACCTATTGGCATTACATCCTGGAATAGAACAGGCAAATTACAAATTATGGTTCTCTGGGGTTGCTGCACTCAAAGGATTAGTGAATTCAAAATATTACGGAAGAAGAGGTGAGTTTTCTCCCGATGAAATCACACGTAAATTAAGACTATTTGTCAATGTACGAGAAATTGAATATGCTGATGCGCTGCTTAGCCAAAATAAATTTGTCGTTATCACAGGTGAGCCCGGGGTTGGGAAATCCACCCTTTCCGAGATTCTTGTCTATAGATATCTTTCTAAAGGTTTTGACTTAACGGTAATTTATAATGATATCCTTGAAGTAGAGGATACAATTACCGAAGATGATACCTCTCAGATATTTTACTATGACGACTTTTTGGGACATACGCAAAAAGAAATAGCAAAATGCAAAACAGCGGAAAATTCATTGTTAAGGATTATTTCCCGCATCAGTAAACTTCAAAATAAATTTCTGATCCTCAATACACGCAGGTTGATTCTCAATAGTGCCCTGGAAGAATCCGAAAGGTTGCGGAATTTTAATTTACTGCGTGGCGAATCAAAGATAGAGCTGCGGTCCTATACTATGGGCGCTAAGATGAAGATGCTGGAAAACCATTTACTCGAATCGGAAATGGATGAAAGCAAAATTGACCTCATACGATCCTTAAAATCATATATATGTGGGCATGATAGCTTTACCCCGAGGCATTTGGAGTTTTTCACCAGCACACTTCATACCGAAAAATTAAGCGTAAGCGAATTGAAAGATTTTGTCCGTGAGAATTTGGAATACCCACGCCGCATCTGGGAACATGCCTATTCGCATCAAATTGAAGATCGGGAACGTTTTTTTCTTAATACCATGTATTCACTTGGTAGTAATACCGAATTCGAGATCATGGAAAAAGCTTTTTCCAACCGTATCGGCTATGAAGTAAAACACAGTAACTTTTTTAGGACGCAATACCCTTTCAGAGAAGCTATGCAAAGGCTTAGCGGGGGATTTATAATAACTGATTTCTACTACGACCAGAAGCTTTATTTCATAAACCCCTCACTGGAAGATTTTTTGAAGCATACACTAATAGAAAATCAGGGTGAGATTGAGCGTATTCTTTACGCATCGATTGAGATTGGACAATGGTATACATTCTTTCCTCCCTACCTCAGGAAAAAGAACTTGAAATTAACTCAAGAATTGTTAGATCACTTTATTAATGGTTTCAGCCCTACTTTCATCAAAAAAGACAAAGACAGGTTTCTTGCCGCCATCTTTTTAGCAGCCCACTCAAAGGAAAACACACGTACTGTTGTTCATCTTATACGAGGCATCTCTGATTGGGACAATGTGTTTGACAATCTTGAGGTCAATGACTATACCTTACGTTTTTTGAAAAAAGCAAAATCAAATAAAGTTCTGAATTACATGTTTGTTAAAGCAGACTTTGGCTTTTTTTATAAAATGATCCTATCCTGCCAGTTTATGGAAGAGCTTATTGAGCTCTTGTATCTGCTGGCCAATCATTATGGGTTCCGCTTAGCATATGAAATAAACGTTCTTAGTTTCCATTTCTGCTGCAACAAGGAACGTATTAATGATATCATCACCCATTGTAGTACTATATTCGAGTATGAAGTTGATGAGCAATATAAATTCCTGACTCATACCATTGATCCGGACAGCTATAAGGATGTATTTGAAAAAATCGATGCACACTTTGATTTCATTCAGCATTATATTTCATATGATTTCAAATTTGATTACTCAAACCTGAAGATTCCCAATTGGCCTGAGATTGCAGAACAAAACCATGCAGATTACCTGACAATCCCGCAGTTGACTTTCGACCCCTATGAGGAGGAAAACCTTCTTTTTGGATATGATAGGTATGAGAATGATTATGACTTGTCGGATGTGGACCAGGAAGCTGAAAAGGACGAACATCCTGATCTTCCTTTTTAGATCACTCCAATTGCTTATAGCCCAGCTCAAACATCGATAGGTCCAGATATAGCATAAAGCTGTCATAATATTCTTTAAGCTCATGGTCATCAACCTGATTCTCATCAATAAGCTTCAGCACATTTCCCGGAAAAGTCCACAACGTATGAAAATAATCAATAGGAGTCAGTCTTGATGTGATGGCAGAATGTAATACTGTCCTTATATTCTTTCTTATATCTTCTTTTTCGAAAACATTATAAACATCAGGATCTGCCATGGCAGCATAGTTACCGTTTCCATATGCAGCCACCTGGTGGGGCCTTAGTTGTTTTTCCTTAATCATAGCGATGTTTTCCATATCCAAAATCCCTTGCTCCAAGCGCGCCTCACCGCTAGTTTCATAGCTTCCATAACTTTTCTCCTCAAATGCCTGGTATGGAATTTTAAGGGCTTTTAGTTTTTCAATTTCCGGATCACCATCTTTGATTTGTATCTTAAATCTGTTAAAGATTAGATCCTCTCTGAATTTATCAACTTTATTAGAATCCAGCAGGTTTTCTATTTCATAATAATCAATGCTATTACTGCTGCGATGAAACCTCAACAACTCCCGTAACTCAAAATCATAGATCCGATCTGGCAATATGTTGATATACTCATAGTTGAGATCAAACCACGATATCCTTAAATTAGTTGGATGAAAATCCTGAAGGATTTCCATAATAAATTCGGGCTCATGCTCCATAATGTAAGCGGCCAGTAACCCCCTATGCCCTTTCTCGGACATCTCCTGGATCTTGGTTATCAATACCACCGAATCAAACATATTGGTATAACCGGCCCTTTCAAAAATAGGCAGCGCCACATCAAGACTGTACAGGCTATGATCCCCACGCTGGTAATATTTGGTCCAAAACATCGAAATGGATTCAATATCAATATTCCTCTGCTGATGTAAAGCCAGACGGGTAAAATTCAAGATATCAACCCACATGGTAAAGCTGCCGTCCCTGCGGTGCGCTCTTATGAATTCAGCAAGGCTCATTGTACAATATCCATTAGTATCCGGAGACATTCCTAAAGACAAAAGATTTTCTCGCGCATCCTTTAAAATCCATGATGGATGCGGCTCTTCGATTTGCAGTTTCCAGAAAGCATCTTCAAGCGTCGATTCCGCTTTCCATTTCTCACCCTTCATGCTATATTTTATAGCCTTATATAATTTTTTATAGGCACCACGCGCCTTAGCATGGATATAGAGATTTTCCAGGATATAGGCAAAGGTCTTCCGATACTCCCATCTTTTGGTCCTTTTTATTAGCTTTTCTATTTCAGCGGCACTGAGTGCTTTTTCATGCTTATCAAAGAAGTACATCTCATGATCCACATCTTCCTTTAGCTGATAAAAAAAACGACTGGTGTCATAATGACTGTTGCTGACACCATTCATAAGCAGGGAGCCATCATCAGTCTGCAGGTAATACATCATTCCAAACAGATAATCAGAACTGGTAATCTGCTCAATACTAAAACCATTGTGAATAAGTGATTTGCAATATGTAAAATTAAAACCGTTAAGTGTTGAGATATGATCCCGCTGGACAATGTTTATGACCATCGCCAGGTCAAAATACTGCAGCACAGTGAAATCCTCCGGAGGCAACTCCGCTAATATCTCGCGGATCTGATTATAAAAGTCACGTATAGCCTCAAAATCGATAACTCCTTCCATCAGTGTCTTAAATTCTGTCAGGCAAGCATATCTCCGAATAATCTCCCTGCTCTGGTCAGGATAAAAATCAAAATACGAAAAGCGCGAAAGGAATCTTTTCTCCCCACCCATAATTGATGCATAAGCAATGGCATTTACTCTTTCCTGGACATCCTTATAATTGGGACTTTTCTTTCGTAAAAATGTGATAAAACTATCATGAAAAAGTGATATCCTGTTCAGGCGCAATTCAAAAAGATATGGATGTTCTTTGACAAATTCCAATACAAACGCAGCGCTGAATCCATCCAGAAAAGAACTTATCTCGGACTCCATAAGATAAGAGCGCACACAGAGAAAAAGCGATAACGCCTGCTTCCCCTTTTCATTTGCTATTACCTCTTCATAATAATTGTCAAGCGTTCCAAATGTTTTGAAATCCGGTAACTTCTTCCCTATCTTATATTGTTCGGCAATATACCTTACCAGGATCGGATAGCCATCAGTGATCGCAAATATCTTTCTTACAAGGTTATATTTCTCAATACGATACAAGTCTTTTAAAACTATTGCGGTCTCTTCCCTGTTCCAATTTTGAAGCAGTTGCTTTTTCCAGCTCAAAGTACGCTGTAAGGGACGGCTCAGGACAATTACCTTACAATGCTTTTTCAAATCATCAATGAATCTAACAAAAGCGTCAAAGTCCTTAGGGTTGTAATTTTCAACATGATCAAACCCATCAATGATTACGGTCTTTTCCAGTTCGGCCAGTTTTTCGATAACTTCTGCCTCAGTGTAACGTCTTAAGTTATGAAATATCTTTTTTGAGAAATCCTGTATAAAATTGCTGTATTGCAATCGTTCGTGATAATCGTTATTTTGATTTGAGACCCAAAAACGGTAAATGATGCAATTGTCAAATTGCTTCTCCAGACTGACAACCAAATGGCTTTTTCCAACCCCTGGCTTTCCCTTTATCAAAAGGATATTTTCCACGTTAAGCACTTTGCGCGCCAGGACAATAGTAGGCTCAACCAAATAGGTCTTAAAAATATTTAGTGCGGGTAAATCTGTTTTTTTTATCTCTAAGATCCTGTTATCCAAAAGTTCGCTAAAGAATTGATCGATGAGATATTTTCGCTGGGGATCAGTGTGATAAAATTTTTCAATTCTGGATTCTATCGCCAGTCGCGATTGCGAGATGATGTATATGTTCTCAAATTTATAGGCCGGAATTCCTAAGATCTCGCAGTTGGGGTCAATAGCTATCGCATTAAAACAAAGCACGTTTATGGCTTCCGAAAATTTATGGGGCTTGCCGGCAATATAGATTTGGTTATCCGATATTGTAATGTCGCTAAGGGAGACACTCTTGAAATCCTTGATCTGAAAAAAGAACGTTGCCTCATCAGTAGTCACTTTTATATCATCAAATTTATGGTCTACCACAGCCTCAATTTCAATCGTATCGATTTTTCGTTCCACATCCATCATGGATAAGATCAGTGTCGTAACGAGTTTTTGGTACGAATAGCCATAGAAAGCATTTCTCATATTTCAGAATGTTTTGTAATAGTAATAGTCCTCTGCGTATAGATACCGCTAAATTAGTCCATGTCGCTATAACAACTCAAAAAATGTGTCAGAGCCAATCTTTTAGCCTAGTCCTACAAAAACGGAAAAGTAATATTTAAAATACTTATTATTCAATATTTTGTAAGATATTTACATCATTAACTAAGATCTCGAAGCTATGAGAATAACAGCGATTTGGGTGGAAGACTACAATGTCATCGTTAATCAAGGTTTTAATTTGGGAAGCCAGCTAATCTACAGTTTTGCTTTTGATCCTATTAAAAGGAGTCTGGCTATAACAGCCAGAGCAAATGCAGAGTATTATCCCCTTTTTGAGCCTCCAGTAAAGAATATTACCGGCATTATTGGTATCAATGGCTCAGGAAAAACATCTCTTTTGCGCCTGCTGAATCTTATCGCAGCTGGAAAACCGTTAAAGACCAGAACCGTTATAATTGCGGAAAATGAAACGACAGGCAGTATCGAGGTCTATAATTATCTCAATAACGAATACCGTTTTTCTGCTTTACCAACCGACCTGAAAATATCTTTTCCTCAAAATGGCGTATTGGATACACCGGCATTTCCGGTATCATTACAGCAATCCAATATCTTCAGCAAAATAGATCTGGTTTTTTATTCCAACCTTGTATCGGAACATAATGAAAAATATTTAGCACTTGATAATCCTCTAAACCGCTCAGTGAACTATCAGATGCAACTTGCGCAGTCTCCGGAAAATATGCGAGAGTACTTAAAGGAATTTGATAGGAAAAAAGAGGAATCTATGCTTATGGCAGAAGAAAGCTTCAATCCCATGAGTCTTTATTATGACGAAAAGATGAAAAGGATGATCACCTTTCTGGATGAGATGCGAGATGAGAAGCCTCACATCGTAAATAACATAAACTTTAGAAAAACAATAGCGGTTTGGTTTGAGGAATTCATTGGCCGTGAGACTGAAAAACTGATAAAAAAAACTGGTGATCAATACATCGAATTCTACCCGCTTTATAAGCTGGGACAGGAATTGATTAAACAGGAAGCGGACACAAAAGAAGCCTTTAAGAAAGGCATGATACTTCATTACTTTCTCATCGCTTTCTATAACGATTTTTATAGGAAAAGTAAAACTGTCGATTCATTAAAGGATCTCTCAGCGTTTTTACAGGCTTACAAGAAAGATCACACCCTTTTTGATCAGTTAAAAAGCTTTATGAGAGCCCAGGATGGTAGAGATGATAATGCGTCCATAAGCAGGATAAACAATTTATTGGAAGAACTCGATCAACTGCTCTCAACCATCAGTATCACTGAATCCGAGGGCGTCTTTTTTGGCAAAGGCATTTACGAATTGACTATCGATCGTAATCTGTGGAACTTTTTGGAACGTACCAACCAAATAACCGATCATCGCTATAAATCAGTTATAACCTATAGGAACGATCCTTTCAGCGCGGGGGAAGATGCTATACTAAACCAATTTTCTGAATTCTATGAAGCTTTCAAATCCCTTAGAAATGATCATATCTTTGTTGCCATTGATGAAGGCGAGCTTTATTTGCACCCTGAATGGCAGCGACAATATATTCAATCATTGTGTGATTTCTTCATATATTTTGGGAAAAAATTCGATAAGAGCTTTCAGCTTATTATCACATCCCATTCGCCTTTCATTGCTTCAGACCTGCCACGGTATAATCTTCTATTCCTGCAAAAGAATTCTAGTGGGATAACAGACGTATCAGGTTCTGAAAACCATCTTCCAACACTTGCAGGCAATATCTTTGAGCTCTTTTCTGATGGCTTTTTTATGAAGGAATTCATTGGTGAGTTTGCTCTGAAAAAGATTGATCAGATAATCGCTTTTCTAACAGGGCACGAATCAACGATAAAGACTTTGGAACAGGCAGACCAATTGATCAGCCTTATAGGCGAGCCGGTATTGCGGGAAGAGCTCATTAAATTACGAAATCTCAGGATCGCCCGGGAAAATGGCCTTATTGATTTAGGAAACGATAATTAATAGTTTAATTCAGCAGAAATGGTAAGCGTATTTTATTCCACCCACAAAGACTATGCGGCACTTCATGCGGATGCTATCAATCTTTTTTGCACCAATCCAAGAAAGACGAAATATAACACCACTAAAATCAATGCCCTAATTTCGGCAAATTTTTCCGCCTACCTGACCGATTTCCGGTCTCTGTTGTTGGCAAGCCCTGAAAAGCTTACCGAAATCAAAACGTATTTCGATAGTTTGCCCTCAACCGTTCAAGATGATGTCAGGGAAAAGTTTAATCTGATAGGACTATACAATTATTTTATTGAAGGTTACTTTAGAGATACTATGGGCGAACCGTATGGCTCAGATGCTCTTGCCAGCAAACAGTCCATTCCTATCTGTCCATTCTGCAATGAAAATCCCACCTATCACTTCAAGTATCAACGGAAAGGATACAGGAGGAGCTATGACTGGGATCATATGTATGCCAAGGAACATTATCCGTTTCTTGCTATAAGCTTCTATAATCTTATCCCGTGCTGTAAACTGTGTAATTTCCTTAAAAATAGCCAAAATAAGCTGTTCCTGAATCCTCATCTTGAATTTGACATCGATCAGGTATATTGCTTTTATACCAATCCTCTTGATTCAGGCTTTTTAAGAGATGCCTCGAAGATCCGGCTTACGATAGCCTATTACAGAAGCAGCCCTTACCGTCGCCAGATACAAGACACTTTGGAGACCGTTGGTCTTCAGGAACGTTATCGGCAGCAGAAGGAACTAGCAATGGATATCATTAATAAAAAAAGGATGTATAATTCTATTTACCTTGACACCTTACGCGACAGGCTTAACCGCCGTCATCCCGTATTGGCCCATGATCTGAAGCTGATGCTTTTTGGCACCCAATTCTCTTCTCGTGATTACTATAAAAGGTCTTTTTCAAAACTGACCAATGACTTGATCAATAGTGATATCCATTAACATATCCTTCAAACTTCCCTTCGAGTGATATCATAAATGGTAAATTCAGGTATTTTTACCTGGTTATATCTTGAGAGGTTTTAATATCTTTATCTCTGGTTTTCATTCTAATTAAAAAATAAACCAAGCATGAGCGTGTCGCAAAAAACAAGTAAGAATGAAAGAGAAAAACGACTGACAGATTAACTTTATAAGACGACAAACTCTTTGACTGATGAATAAAACAATCTTATTTATCATTACTTGATGCCGGCAATTAACATCTTACAACTTATATAATGATATGAGTACCGTCCGACCAAATGAAAGATCCACTAAGATACTGGCAATAGCACTATTGCTGATAGTGACCATTATCACTGTATTTATACCTTACCCATCCAATACACTCCGTTATTCTATCTATATCCTTAGTGGCATCGGCATTGCACTATTATTCATCAAACAGAATAATGAAGCAAAAACGAGCATCAAAATCCGAAATATCACGACCACTATTGTCGGAGGAGCTGTCATTCCCGTCCTGCTTATAATCTATGATCCAATTGGCTATTTTAAGGAATCAAAATCACCCAAAGTTGGTACAACTGTTTTTGTGCATGGAAAAAATGGTAAAATGGACATGGTACTTAAGAGAATGGGCTATGTGATAATGGAACTCAATGGGGATCGGATAAAGAAATCCATCGGTGATAATGGCGAGGCCCGGTTCGATAATCTCCAGGTGGGAGACCAGATTCGGCTCTCAATCGATTTTTCGGAACCTTTCGTACCCGTCAATCCTGATTCGATATATACTATTGATGGAAACGGCAAAATTTATCTTCAGGTCGCCTTGAAGGGAATAGATATAGTACAGGGAACTGTACTCCATCAAGATGCACCTCTGGAGGGTGTAATTGTTAAAACAGGAAACATAACCACTACCACCAACAATACCGGAAGTTTCCAGCTTAAAATACCGGAAGCTGAACAATCGGATCACTATCAGGTCTGGTTTATGAAACCTGGATTCAGAACAATAAGAACTACGGCGTACCCTCAGACCGGAGTACCTATTGACATTGTAATGATGAAATAATTATGTAAACGCACGCAAATGATAAATCGTTTAACATATTTAATTGCATTTTATCTTGTTTGCGGCAACATATATTCTCAACATAGTGAGCTGAAAGGAATTGTTTCTGTAAAAAACAGCAAATTCCTCAGTGGCCAGACTATCTACGTCAGCAATGCAAGTGTCTTTGACGAGGATCAGAAAGCCCAAAGAACGGTTACGGGAAAAAATGGAGATTTTCGATTAGTGTTCGTAAATGTAAAAGAAAGTGAATCTGTTTCTTTCTCTGTTACAAAAGAAAATCTGCAGGTCGTAAATATTGATGCGCTAAACGCAGTGGCCGGACAAAAAGAAATCATACGGATAATTATGGCCGATCCCAAGGTAGTTGCGGATTTCAGAAAAGAAATCTATAAGGTGGGGAAAACAGAGAACGAAAAGTACCTGGGCTCAAAAATCAACAAACTCTCAAAAGAACTGACCATCGCTATCAATTCAGCAAAAGCGGACAAAACCCTGATAGCCGACTTGAAAACAAAAATTGCGGATCTTGAATTGCAGCTAACTAAAACCGACGAAAGGGCAAACGAATTTGCTGATTATTATACGGCGATTAACCTGGATGATGCCGACCCCACTTATCAGAATGCTTTTCGTCTTTTTCAAAGTGGCGACCTGAATGGAGCACTCAAAGTATTAGAATTGGACAAACTGCAGAAAAGAGTGGATATATCACTTGAAAGGGCAAAAGAGGTCAAAAGACTACAGGAAGCAGCAAACAAGCTGGATTCAGTCCGTAATGCCAAAGATGTTGATCTGATAAATTCTCTTACGTTTGCGCTGGACCTGCATAAAACAAAATATGATTTAGACAAAATAGCGGAATGTTACAGAATGCTTTTTGAATTGGACGACAACAATGTTCAGTATTTTATGGGTTATGCCGATGCAAAAGTAAAATTAAATGATGACGAGGTTGCTATTGCGGCGTATAAAAAAGCTGTCAGTTTAACCACCAACGATTCTCTGATAGCGGAGATCAAAACGAATTTGGGTGAGATATATCAAAAACGCGGTGAATTCCGGGACGCGGAAATGTATTTCAATGAATCATTGGAAATACAAAAAAAAATATATACCATTAATCCACAGCAGAATAAAGACAATCTGGTTTCTGCGAACGTTAAATTAGGTAACCTCTATCTGGAAAATAAACAGTATGGTAAAGCCAAAGAATATGCGGGTAAGGCTCTGATGCAACAAACGGACGGTAACGAGAATATCTCTGACCATAATTCCGAACTCTACAGTATGTTAAGTATGCTAAGTCTTTACAAAAACGAGCTTTCAGAAGGAAAGGAATCTTTACTAAATTCCATTGAGCTATTAAAAAAACAGATAAAGGCTGACCCTGAAAACACAAGGCGTCAACTGGTGAGATCCATTAGTCTTTTAGCGCGTTGCTTCTATAATGATAATGATATTGTAAAAGCAAAACGATACTTTAATGAAGCGCATGAATACTATTCGGCGTTAAAACCTGAATACTCACAAGACGTATTAGCGCTCCTGCTATGGACTGAAAGCGAATTTGAGCTGTACCAGCAAAACGAAGATCGTGCATTTGAGTTATTTAACGAATCGCTCGATATCTATAAGAAACTTGCTGCCAAAAATCCCGCTGTTTATGAAAGCCCGTATGCGGATCTCAAAATCCGTTTGGCTGACTATTATAATAATAAAATGGGTAAAAAAGATGAAGCTTTAGCAGTTTTAAATGAAGCAGATGACGTGTATCGTAAATTATATAACCGGGATAGTGTCGCTTACGGTGGGCAATACGCGTATTTGAAAACAAGACTTGCCAACCTGGAAGCCATAAGGCAACACCATGAAAAAGCACTTCAACTATATAATGAAGCAGTATCCATTATCCTTTGGCTTTCCAAAGAAAATCCTGAATTTTATCAGGAAAGCCTGGCCGTCAATTATCACATAAGAGCTATACAGCTCTATAACATGGGACAGGTAGATAAAGCCAGAGAAGATTTTGAATCCTCTCTTGCTATTCTTGACAGTATAAAGGAGAAAAGCGCCTCATTATCCGCAACAAGAATATATGCTCAAACATATTATGGAGTATTATTACAAAATGTCGGGGAAGCCGAAGACGCTTTATTACAATTTACAAGTGCAAAAAATAAATTAGAATTGTTGGTAATTGACGGTAATCAAAAGCACATACCTGATTTAGCGACAGTGTATTACAATATAGCAACCGTTTATGAATATAAAACGGATTATATACGAGCGGAAAGAGAGTTATCAGCAGCTTTGACTACACAAGAGAAGGTTACAAAAATAGACAAACGTCCTTTTCAGGTGACACTTCTTTTCGAGATGGCCAGAGTCCAGGGGCAACTGGGTAAAACCAAGCAAAGCGAAGAAGCTTTAACAAAATCCATCATCCTGCAGCGTGAGCTGATTGCTTCTGATAAGAAATATGAGACTTTTCTGGCAACTCTACTATTCACGCAATCCAATGTGTTATCAAATAAACCTGATTATGAAAATGCAGGAATTTTACTTGAGGAAGCCATTACCATACTTGAGGATAAATTAAAAGACAATACCGCAAACCAGGACTTTTACATTCAGTTGCTATCCAACAGAGCAAACCTTTACAAAATAAATAAAGAATATGACGAGTCAGAAAAATATCTTATGCTTGCTTTAGAAAACCTCGCAGTGTCCTCTCTTCCTGATGACGTTAAAATATTCAACCAGGCATATCTTCTTCAAAGTCTGGCCGGCTTGATGGTTGAAAGAAATAAATTTGATAAAGCAGAAGAAAGCTATAATAAAGCTATAACGTCTCTTTCAGATATAAAATCACATCCGAAGGCTGCTAATCTGGCTATCCGGCTAAATCTGAATCTGGCTAACATGTATGCTATTCAGAAAAAAGCTGACCAAACTATACTGTTCGTTGAAAAAGCAATAAGTCAGCAAGAACTTATAACCGGGGAAAAACCAAAAGAAGAGTCCCCAAATTTAGCAGAATATTATTGGTATGCAGGAAATTGTTACAGGATTACCGGTAAATATAAAGAAGCAAATAATTTATATGATAAGGCTGTCGCGGTTCAATTGAAACTTGTTAATAATTACCCGGGATATACTTATTTTCTTATCACCATATACCGTTCCATGCTTGAAAATTATGCCGCCCAAAAAGATTATGTTGCAATGGACAGCGTATTTGAAAAAATAGGAGCTTCTATAAAGACATTACCTAACTCGAACACAAATCAGGCGCTCCTGGCACAAATCTATCTGGATTATCATGGATATTGCAGGCTCAATGGCAGGAAAGATTGTTCATTAATAGTCTCGAAAGCCTTGGATATTGCAACCAAACTTGTGAGAACAGAACCGGATAATTACACCAATCTGCTTATTAATGCGAATGTCGAATACGCATTCTTTTGGGAAGCCTTCCCTTTGCCTGAATACACTGATAAATATATTACCAAAGCAGACACCTTGGCATCTGCATTTTATTCCAGCACTCATAAAATGGCCCCATTTCAGCGAATTTGGGTATGCTCCCAGAGAATCAGAATAAAATCACAGTTACTTAAATTTCAAGATGTAATCAATATCTCATTAAATATTTTACCTTTAGTCAGGGAAATGGCAAAAAAAGACCCTCCGACCTATCAGCCTTATCTTACTCCAATTCTAGGTTATCTGGGTCAGGCCTATACCTGGCTGGGTAAGACAAAGGAAGCGCGAAGCACTTTGATGGAAGGAATCGACGTTCAAAAGTCTTTATGCACTAAAAATGGTATTTATGAGCCATTTTTAGTTATGTTATATGAGTATAAAGCGCAAATTGAGTTTTTGGAATTCAATACTGAGGCTTATACCGATACCATGAAAGAAGCGGTTAGCATACAAGAGAAATTAGTCAAACAAAATACAATTTATGCGAATTATCTGGTAAAGCTCTACGAAGATGCCGGCCTCAGGTCAGATATTCTAAAGTCATATGAATTTGCCGAACGCATGTGGGAAAATGCATTAATTACCTCGAAACAATATAATATTACCGGGTTCTATTCTTCATTAGATGATCATCTTTCATTCCTTGAAACAAACCTGGCAAAAACGCTTAGAAATAATGGTAAACCGGAAGACGCTTTAAAACTTTTTTTCCATAGTAACACCTATCTTGATGAGCAGGAAGACAAGCAACGGATAATCCTTTTATATTTTGAAATCGGGTTAACTTATGAAATGGATAATAATCATTCTTTAGCTCAGGATTACTTTAAAAAGGCAAAAAAAATCTATAATAGTTTACCAAGAGACAGTAAGGATGAAGACTTTGAGAAAGAGCTTAATGACAAAATAAATAAGTAAGCATAGACTAATCATCGACAGATTGCCAGAAATTATAATTAACGTAATAAATAAGTGTTGTAAATTCTAAAATTGTCCGGAATAAAATAATCCTTGGCGAGATTGATTAATTCATATTGTATAAGGTCATATTACATTTGAATACGATTAAATCTGAATTCAGCTGGGAATCTTAAGCATTGGTTTTCCGGTTGCTTTCAGCCCTTATATAATTTACCCGATGATGCTCAGCGACATTATAGCCCCAAACCTTACTGTTATTTTCTGCGGGATCAATCCCGGCCTGAAATCTGCACTGCATGACCAACTTACAGCTACTCCCTACAATATTTAGATGCCGTTTTTTAGGAAAATAATAACTGCGAATGTACATTCGGTGTATACTACGCAATCCGTTCAATCAGGTATTTTTACCCGATCATATGTATTTTTTTAATAATTTTAACAAATTTGCTTTCCATTTTTATGCGCTATATAACGAATGTTATCTAGCCATTAATTATTAACTTTGATCATGAGTGATACTATTTCATACGGTCGCGTTTTTCCAGAAGATACCTGGGGATCTACTTTCTATGAGGTAACAAGCGTTTCAGATACCGGAAACATCTTTGTCTGCCATGTGAGCATTTCTGATTTGGAAAAAATCGCACTGGAACTGACAACGCTTGTCAATGACAATTGTTGGGTTACAAAATTAGATGACAGAGCCAGCCGAGCTTATGCTACAACAGCACAGAAAACCGCAGAGGCACTCGTTAAGGTATTTAAGGCAACTCTGTCAACAGATAACAAGGTGGCTATTGAGTTCGGTGAGCTTATGGTTTCGATGGGTTCTTCAAAAGCTTTGGAAGTTGTATTCGGACATCGCTCCCTTCCTATTGCCGAGTTGTGGAAACCTAAAATTGCCCAAAATGAGGGTTTTGACTTTCATACCGTCTGCACACAAGATATCATTAATTTTGGAGAGGCAAAATTCTCCAACAGTTCCTCGCCCTACAGCGGCATTTCCGGTGATAGTTCTGGAGCGGGAGGCCAAGCGGATGGCTTTATCGGTGGAGGCAAACACCTGATGGACGGTCCGCATATGGGACCTCTGGCTGGGGAAGACTGTGCATTGAATCTCGATAAAGATATTTTTGGCGTCGTTTTGGCATTCTCCATCAATGCGCAAAATCCATTAGCTGTTCTTAAAAATGCATTAGAACACTCCAAAACATATGAGAACTTAAAAAAGGCAAAAAACATTTATATCGTAGGAGTGAGCCATGAATCTTAATACAATTAAAATCACAAAAGATCCGGCAAAAGACCTAAGCCAATTGATCGATACAATACATCGCGAAGGACCTAAGGATTCAAGCCTATTGGAAAACCTAAGTTATTTTAAGGAATTTTATCCTCAGGTTTTTGAAGCCTTTGAAGAAAAAATCATTTCAGCGTTAGGGCTTTTTTACAAGATCGGGGATCCCGGCAACCTATATTCCTTTTTAATGCAGGGATTTGGGAATAAGCATCTCGAGGATCATGGAGCCTTGCTCACACCGGTTCAGGCTAGCTTTCGCAGGGCAATTGACGATAAACAATACATATCGATTTCTGCACCGACTAGTGCAGGAAAATCATATTCGATCCGGGATTTCCTCGCAGAAGGAACCGGAGATGCTGTAATAGTGGTCCCTTCCAGGGCCTTAATTGCAGAATATATGAACTCCATGCGCAGGAAATTTGAGAATAATAAAAGCGTTATGATATCTTCTTTTGTGGATCTGGTTTATAACGACCGTAATCTACGCCGCATTTTTGTTCTAACGCCTGAACGCTCTAAAGATCTATACAAGTTCAAGAATGAATTGAATATTCAAAGCTTCTTTTTCGACGAGGCACAGATTTCTGAAGAAAATAGCAGAGGGATCACTTTTGATATTGCTGTGCGTAGGGTAAAAAAACATTTTCCAAATGCTAAGATTATTTTTGCGCATCCCTTCATAGAAAATCCCGAAGCACAATTCTACAAACACCAACTTCCTCATGAGAACGGCTATGGCCGTTCCTATCAACATGGTGCTGTCGGAAAATTATGCATCGCTTTAAACGGAGATGAGTATCTCTACTTTTCTCCCTATATCGATAATGGACACTGGAAAAAAAACGGTATAGCCTTTAATGGAAATTTTAAAAATTTCGCTTTGTCGGGCCAACATTCCATCCTGGTTTATGTTTCGAAAAACTCAATTTATAAAGGAAGGTTTAAAGAAGGTTTTGAAGAGTATATAGCAAGCCTACCGGAAGTAACGGATGATAAGGCCCTTCAGATTATAGATCACATTAGTGATATGGTTGGCGCGGATAAGACCAGACATATATCATTTCTGGTAAATCTTCTGAAAAAAGGGATCGTTATCCATCATGGCTCCATTCCCCTTGAGGTAAGATTTTTGATTGAGGATTTTATTCGCGGAAAACATTCCACGCTATGTTTTGCAACCAGTACCTTGGCTCAAGGCATCAATATGCCGTTTGATATTGTCTGGTTGGAAAACAACAAATTCGAAGGTAATGAGCACGAACGTGCTTTAGCATTTAAAAACCTGATTGGTAGGGCTGGCCGTTTAACTGAAAATAAAATATTCGACTATGGATACGTATATACCACCAATGCAAAGTTATTTTCGGAAAGGATAAAGACCACATTTACCTTAAGCGAGAAGTCCGTATTGGAAAATCCAAAGGACGGAGAACATGAAGAAGATGATAAGGAACTTATCGACGCTATAAATAATAATACTTTTGATGACGACAAAAATATTCCCAACTCAAAAGTTGAGCGTCTGTCAGCTCCGGCGGTATTGCTTGCCGCTAAAGAATTTCTCAATATCTTTTACAGACTTCCAAATGACCTGAGAGGCAGTATAGGTGGTGCCTTTAACAAATACAATCGCGACAACGCCAAGATAGCGCTTAAAAGGATTTATGAAGCTTCGCTGGGACGGATGCTTAATGGAGGTGAAACAAATGTATTTAATCAGGCGATAGATATTTTTTTCACGCAGCACAGGGACGCTCGTTTAGTGAGATTGTTGGTCTTAGATATAGCTCAATTACAAACAGGGACAACCCGAACGAATCCTTTGCCGCCTTTTCTCAACCTGCGAAAAAGCTTCCAGACAGCAGCCTAAATGTATATGGATTATATGATAAGCAAACACCTAAACGAAATGTAAGCTATGACTCTATAGTGTATGATACGTATGACTATATGGACCAGGTAATTTCTTTCTCCCTCTCCGATACATTTGTAGCAGCATTCAAGATTTATGGTGAGAAAAATAACGATGCCGGGGCAGAAAAGATTGTTGAATTATTTAGGTATAATACCAATAATAAAATTTACATCCTCTTATTAAGATATGGATTTTCACCGGAAATAATAAAGGAGGTTGCTTTGCATATTGAGTCCATTGATGAGGATAAAGTAATATTTCGGTCGACTATCCATAATGCCCCTGATTTTATTCAAAATATGATTAAATGGTACCTGCCAGATTAAAACTCTCTGGTTCAACTTCTTCATAGACCATTTTATTATTTGACTTATAAGTATCAATAAACCTCGAATAGCCTACTGTAAAATAATTTTAGTTTTAGCATTATTTTTTTCACCTTTTGGAAAGAAAAATACAAAACTATTATATGTATTATTAAAGTAGTGGTAGCCAGCATTTAAATTTTCTCCTTGATTTGTAGATAAAGAAATCTGGCCTTTTTCGTGAAATTTCTTTTTAAATTTAAAATCCTGAACAAATGCCCACTTAAAGCCAAATTCGTTTGGTAGCGATAATTCACCAAATTCATGAATAAATGATTTCGAATAGAACAGATCTCTTGTAACTAATTTATTCACATAACCATTACCATTTACAGGGTGATTTAAAACAAGCAAAGCACATCTATTCTTTGATTGCAAAACATAATTTCTAAATGCAGAATGTACCGACGAACCAAATTTACTTCTTAATTCCATTACGGCTCCTAATCCAAAATTTAATTTTTGGCATTCCTCTAAAAAGCGTTCATGCTGAAACAAAGTTATAGAAGCAAAATAATTAGCCTCGGCCTCAAACTGATCTTCATATTCTTCATTCAGGGTTTCATCATTATCCATCGCTAACAAAACCTCGTTTTGCCAAGATAGCACCCCATGGCCAATTTCATGTAATTGGACAAAATTCTTCTTACCAATGTTATTATCTAGATTAACATCAAGATAGATAATATTTTCTTCCCTATAAAAAATTCCCTTTATTTTAGAAAGAGCACTCAAAAGAGCATTTTTTGAAGGGTTAAGTAATTTTTCCTTAAACGACTCAAAAAAAGAAGTTTCAATATTCGTCAAATCAATTTGGTTATCAATCGCAAAATTAGAGTAGTTTAAAATCCTATCCACAGGTGTTGGAAAGATATCTAGCGATTTGCTTTCTTTTAAAATATTATATGAAATTTTTTCAATTTCTTTTTTTGTAAAATCATCTATCATAGCTCCCTTTTACGTGATTTTATAAACTCTAAATATTTCAGCACATCATTCCTTTCTTCCTCGGTAAGGTCTTCTGCCCGAAAGGCAATCTTTTGGGCAAAACTTAAATTAATCTCTTCTTGTTGGGCTTCTTTCTTGTCTATCATTTTTGCGTTTGAAAGAAGGGTTTTTAATGACACTTTGTATAAGGAAGACAATTTTGATAAGATATTTACCGAAGGGTTTTTAATCTTATCATTTTCTAATTGACTTAAGTAAGCATTAGAAATATCTGTCATATCCTCTACTTGTCTTAATGTAAGCCCTACATTTTTCCTCGCTTCTTTCAAGGTTGCGCCTAGTGAACTCATCATTATAGTTTTTACAAATATAAGAACATTCTTGAAATATCAAGCAATATTCTAAATTCAATCTAAATTTATAAAAAATATTTGCTTGATATAATTAGATTTTTATATATTTGCTATAGTTAAATTTTAAATATATAATGATATGGCAAATTACCATGTAACACAGAAAAAAGGACAACAGGGATGGAATGTCCAAAAAGAAGGTGGTCAGAAAGCATCCGCTATTACAAACACCCAAAAAGAAGCAGAGCAACTTGCGAAAAAGTTTTCAGCAAACAACGGAGGTGGAGAAGTACGAATCCATCGTCCAAATGCGGGACCTATTAGGGATAGTGATACGGTAAAACCTGGAAATGATTCTAGTTCAATTAAGGATAAAAAGCATTAATATTAAACGGATAAAAATAAAAAACCAGGCGAATCACCTGGCTTAATTCCTTAAAGGAAACAAAAGCCCTTGCAAGGCTCTTGGTAGTATTGTTTTTGCACTTCAAAACTACTTCCTTTATCTGAAATAAGCAAGTCATTTGTGTTTTTAACACTGAAAAGAAAGATTTCAGCCCGGTATTAATTGTAAAAATCCAAGTTGCAGCCGAACTAACTATCGCAGGGCAGGCCCTAACTATTGCTGAAAGGATAGGCAATGAACAATAGATTAAATTAATACTAAAATTAGTTCATAATGAACAAAAATAGCCATGGGGAAACAGATTCCCCTAACCCAAAAATGCCGCTACTATTTGTAATAGATGGTAAGGAATTCGAAACCACTAACCAGTATAAAACTGGCGCCCAGCTAAAACAGCTGGCGAGCATACCGCTAGATACCGAGTTGTATCTTTCAATTAGCAGCCCTTATCAGGACGAACTTATAGAAAATGAACAAAGAGTTAACTTAGCAAGGCCGCAAATAGAGTATTTCTTTGTCAAGAAAAAACTTGAGTTCTTTATCAATGATAAACCTTTTACCTGGTACAAGCAGTACATAAGGGGTCTTCAAATTCGCGAGCTTGGCAGCATACCCGCTGATGACGAAATTTTTCTTGACCTCAAGGAAGGTTGGCAAGATGACCAGATATTAGATGATGAAGTTGTAGATCTTGCCCGTCCAGGCAAAGAGAAATTTTTCTCAAAACCAAGACCTACGGAATTGACAATTATTGTAAATGCTCGTCTTCATATATGGAAAGAAGTAAACATATCTTTCGAGCAGTTGATTGTTTTGGCTTTCGGGTCATATGATAATAATCCCAATAAGGGTTATACAGTTACTTACAGTAGAGGTTGGGAACCTAAACCAGAAGGAACTATGGTCAAAGGTTCGGTTGTTCATATCAAAAATAAAATGATCTTCGATGTCACTGCAACTGATAAATCATAGTCCCGACCTTAAACGTCTAAGAGATGAAGGTTATGAAATCGAGGTACGTGGTGGATATTTACTTATCCACCATATACCCTTTGTCGATCAAAATAAACAGATACAATATGGAGTATTAGTAAGTACGCTTACCTTGACTAGCAATAATCGCACAGGAATCCCGGATAACCATGTTATATATTTTATCGGAGGTAATCCCTGTGAAGTAGATGGTACTATCATCACATCTATTCAACATAATAATACTAACTCTGTGCTGAACCAACAGATCACGGTAAACAGGTCTTTTTCGAATAAACCTGCTACCGGATATCCGAATTACTATGAAAAAGTCAAGCGGTATGCAGATATTATTTCTGCATCCGCCAAATATCTGGATCCTTCGGTTACGGAAAAGACTTTTAAGGTGATAGCAGATAATGCAAATGAAACAGTATTCCAGTACATTGACACCAATTCGAGCCGTGCAAACATCGAAGTGATTAATGCAAAATTAGAAGGTCAAAAAATAGCAATTATTGGATTAGGCGGCACAGGAGCTTATATTCTGGATATGGTTGCTAAAACCCCCGTAAAAGAAATACATCTTTACGACGGTGACAGCTTTGACCAACACAATGCTTTCCGTTCTCCTGGTGCAGCATCAATGAGTGAACTCGAGGGAAATATGAGGAAAGCAGCCTATTACCAAAAATTGTATTCAAACATGCATAAGCATATCCATATTCACGACTACTATGTTAAAAAAGAGAACTTACCAGAGCTGGATCAAATGGATTATGTGTTTGTATGTGTGGACAGAAATGCTGTAAGGAAAATGATAACGGATTATTTGGTAAGTGTAGGCGTAGCTTTTTCCGATGTAGGTTTAGGAGTTAATGTTGTTGATGACAAGCTTACTGCTGCTGTTAGGGTAACAACAGCAACTTCTATCAAAAACGACCATCTGCCCCTCCGTATCTTTTCGGAAGATTCAGACAATAATGAATACGCTACCAATATTCAGATTGCTGAATTGAATGCATTGAATGCGATTTTTGCTATTTTGAAATGGAAGAAAATATCTGGAATTTATGTTGATTTGGAAAATGAGCATCATAGTTCCTATTCTATTGGTGTATCTAAAATTTTTAATGAAGATGTTACAGCATAAATTCGTCGAATTTATTCCGGAAATAATTGAGAATGATGTTCTATATATATCGGTCACTTACTGTACCGCAATACATAAATGTGTATGCGGATGCGGTAACGAAGTGGTAACCCCATTGTCTCCGACAGATTGGAAATTGACTTTTAATGGTAAAGCGGTTTCCCTTCATCCATCAATAGGCAATTGGAGTTTTGAATGCAAATCCCACTACTGGATAAGAGACAATAAAATTGAGTTTTCCGGTCATTGGAATGAAACAGAAATTCGTTTAAGCAGAGAAAGTGATTTTGATCGCAAGACGCATTATTATGATGATTCGTCGAATACTTCGAAAGAAGAAAATACTAATCAACAAAGGTTAAAACCAACTTTTTGGCAGAAAATCTCCCAATTCTTTAGATTGTAGAACTTTAATTTTTATTTCTATAAAGCCGAAGAATTATCTTCGGCTTTCATATGATTATATACTATATACTTTTACTATTGCTAAAATAAATTGCCATGATTATGCCATATACTAATAAACAAAAAATTACTATAACCCCAACAGGACAACCAAACCACTTTTTTAGTTGTTTCCTAAAAATTATCTTACAGATAATAAGCCAATTTCTTTAAATCGTGCATAAAATGGTTTGGAATTTGTCCTGTAGAGGTCACAAGCTAAAATCCCAAAATCATATTGATTTTGGGATTTTTTGTTTTATTATTCTTACATATTTAAAAATAAAAATTAATACCTGTAAGATTTTACCGTTGGTTTGGATGTCCCGAGTAGCTACCTCAACCGGATTCAAACCATCTTAGATACCTAGTATCAATGGTCTTAATCTTAGAGATTTATTTGAAAGAATAATAACTTTTATTCCCTAATGAAATTGGATCTATTATTATTCAATAGTTGCTTTAAAATCCCTTTCTATTTTATATAAATTTTCATCCCAGTTAGCAAGATTCGCCCCAATACCATAAGTACTCCTTAAAAATGTTAACAGCAAAGTATCGGGGTCAGCCGAGTTTTGTACAGCCGAATAGGGCAAAATAAATTCACCCAGATCATGATTATAATACGCTTCAGGGGGAGACACCTCAGTTGTTTTATAACCCTCGGGTTCCGGATACAAATAACAATAAAAAGCAGCTTCAGGAAAAGCCTCGGATCCTGTCCAAAAACCAAAATCACATAATTCATGACTATAAGCATCCTGTAATACCCAGTTAGGCAGCCCGGGAATTTTGCCAGGATGCGTAGGGGCTTCCCTTCCTGAAAATAAAGCCAGGGCCAAATCAAAGCCACCCCAAAAAAAATGAATTGGACTAGCCTTTCCTGTGAATTCTCCCCTAAATTTCATAAAAACATCCTGAATAGCCAGAAGAGCCAAATGGAAATCTGCTGCCTGACCGATATCGTATCGTGCATGTATAATGTCTAATTCAAAAGGTATAGGATCAGCAATTTCAGATGGGGTAGTCATTATTTCCAATGCAATACCAAGTTCCTTTAATAATATAAAAGTCTTTTTGTAAAAATCGGCTACAGTAAGGTTATACAGCTTAAACTGCCTTACGTCTCCTTTACTCGTCACAACTTTCAACTCGTGGTTAATGATATCCAGATCAATCTGGAAATTGAATTCTTCATAAGGCATTGTCTGGGTAGTTAATCCTGATGGGATGATATGCAGCGTTACATTCCATGAATGATTTGCCCAGGGTAGTGTTGCTAACTTAATTTTTCCCAATATCTGGGAATAAAGCTGTAATGTTTCATATGTTGCTTTTCCATTTTCATAAGAAAGCAAAGGCCAGTGTTTTTTCATAATAGATATTTTAGAGTGGTTAATTTATAAATCCGTTAGTAGCTGTAATTATATAGTCGCAGCTAATGACAGAAGTGCATTAGTAAGAAATCCTTTTTCGGTTTGAAAACCTTCAAGTATATTAAAATGGTTCGCTTCGGATACTATTAGGAAGCTGCCATTATTACCTGCATTTTGCCATGCCTGTAAAAAATCAGATGATTGTTTTTTAAATGCATTTGTTTCTAAGGCTCCCCATGCAATAATTAATGGTATATTACTTTGTCTTATAAGCCTTATAGGACTCGCGTTAAGGATATGCTCCGCCGTTATGCGTATTGCCGGCTGTACAAAAGTCTGTGATACCGGCTCAAGATCATACAGGCCGCTAATTGCCAATATACCTTTTATACAATCATCCGGCAATCCATAGTCATTCCAATTGGTCAATCCTGTCATTGCAGCCAAGTGGCCTCCTGCCGAATGTCCTGCAACAAAAATAGCATCAGGATTACCATTATGGACTGCAATATTTTTAGCGGTCCAGTAAACAGACGATCGCACCTGCCTTATGATTTCCGGAATATTAACATTAGGTGCCAGTGCGTAGGTAACTATAACTACTGTAAAATGTGCAAGAGATGGCCCCATAGCTACAAAATCATAGTCATCACCTAGTCCAAGTTTCCAATAACCTCCGTGTAAAAAAACAAGTACAGGTGCGTCCGGAGTGCGTGACGGGTAAACAGTAAGCCTTTCCATCGTGGTAGGCCCGTACTTAATAACTATTCTGTTTTTAAGAACATTCCGTGTTTCTTCACTCGCTTTTATAAAGTGGTCAATGTATTCAGAAAAATCAGCTACTGCTTTTTCAACATCATATTCGGCATCTATTTCCTGTTGCGTATTAAATTCACCATAAAGTTTAGGCATAGCAAATGTGCGCCCTGTCTCAAGGTTGCTTTGATTTTTCATTGAAATTTTAATTAGGTTAGAGTTGAATGACAATTTTATCAGAAGTATTCTGGTGTCAAATAATATAATTAAAGAATAATGTTGTGTTGGGATTCCAGAAATGGAGGCAGGTCTGTTTCGCCAAGCATTTCTCTTAAATCTATTTCTATAATTCTTGATATTTGGGATATAGGTACATCATTAGCACTTCCTTCAAATGGGTTTTCGGTACTCTCCCCTACCTGGCTTAAAGAGGTATACATCCAGGATATTATAACGCTGAATGGAATAACAAGCCAAACCATATTGCCTTTCATAATACCTTCTACACTGTCATTAAGTTTATCAAACTCTTTCAACATTCCAAAAGGCAGCAAAAAACAAAAAAATCTTACAAGCAGTGTGTTTATAATTGCATATTGCCTGGGATAAGGAGAGTCTTTTATTTGTTCACTTCTGCCCTGCTGTCCAAAAAAATCTTTAATTGCTCGCTGCATATCAACAAACTGCAGGATAACAATTTGCTGGCTATCATAAAGTTCTTTAAGTGTTTTACTTTGTAGCGACAGTATTTGTGTTGCTTTATTTTTTGACGTGAGAATATTGCTTAATTCAGTATCATCTAAATATTTAGACAGTTCGTTCTCTAATGTTATTTCCTGTTCGGGTATTGAATAATATCGTTGATATTCAGTATTATGTTTTTTTTGCAAAGCTTCCCAAATGCGGTAACTCCTCATTTCATATCGCATAGCAGTGAGCCATGCAAAATGCCTGTAAATAAGTTTTCTGGTTATTTCAGGATCGTGAATAAAATCCCTGCTCATTGTGCCCCAGGACCTGCTTATATTTAATATGCCTGTCCACACCTGCTGTGCTTCCAGCGTTCGGTTATAGGTTTGGGTATTTTTAAAAGCTACTATAAATGCTGTCGCTGTACCCAGCATAGCTACAACAGTCCAGGAAATTCCCAGCCATTTTACATCCAGATACTGATATAATATAACAGGAACCGCCCCCATTAAAAGTAATGCATATATGCTTTTTCTGGTCCATATTATAAACTCTGATAATTTATATGATTTGCCTGTATACATATCTTATTTTATTAATTACATTACTTAAGCCATCCAAAATAAATGGACACAGGCATCATTACTAAAACCAGCGGCACAACTATCGAAAAGCTGTTGCCAAGGAATGCCAGTATGGGATTCCATTTAGGATGTGATATTCCCAAAGATGTCAATGCACTTTTAAAGCCGTGAAGCAGATGCCAAAACAATGTAAAACAACCAAATATGTATATGATTACTTCTATGGGATTTTGGAACTTCTGAATCATCATCTCATATAAAGGCAGTTCTTCATCAAATTTAAACTGGTGTATCCTGTTAGGTATCCAGAAATTTGAAGTGTGTACTACCAAAAACAATAAAAGCAGAGATCCTAGCAATGCCATACTTCGGCTATACCATGTTACATTGCGTGTTACTGTAGCATAAACATATTGAACAGGACGTGCATTACGGTTCATTCTCCAGATTAATAACCCCTGAATAATATGCACTATAAAACCAAGTACTAAAAAAATTTCAATAGTTCTTATTATTATATTGGTTGCCATAAAAT